>DASXVL010000339.1:0-3169 GCA_036504255.1 Armatimonadota bacterium
AGCGGGCGCGCGCTACAGACGCTCAATCTGCACTGCCTGGTACACGGTAGCGTTGATCTTACGCCGACCGCTGGGCGGAGATCACGTTGCCCGGTAGTCATCACGGGGATGGCGCGCTATAATAGAACTCATCATGCAGGCTCGAATCCTCGTTTGTTTTCCGACGGAAGATCTCTCCGGACTCCGCGCCGACGCGGCCCAGCTGGCGCTGGGGCTGGCGGCTGGCGGCGCCGAGGTGATGGCGTTGGGCCCGATGGGCGCCTGGCGCTATGCGTTGCGTCGCGCGCAGATTACCGCGACGGACTGTCCCCTCGTGGGCGAAACGCGCAAATTGACCGGGCGCATCAAGGAATTTGAGCCGCACATCATCCATGCGTTCGGCCTCGGGACGGCGCGTACGGTGCTGCCGTTCGCCCTGCAGGTCGGCGCCAGTGGCGTGGCGACGCTGGGGCATGGCGATAACGAACGCCTGCTGCCCACGGATTTCCGCACGGTGTCCACCCTCTTCGTCCCCTGTGACCAGTTGCGCGAGCAGGTCGCCCGCCGTCTGCCGTCCGCCTCCGTCATCACAACCGGCTACTTACTGCCGCCTGCCGAGTCCGTGCCCGCCACGCGCAAAAGGTTTCTCGCCGAAGAATTGGGGCTCATGGAAAACGCCCCCCTTGTCTTACTCGCAGATCGCTTTCAGGGGCAGAATGCGGAGACCGCGTTTCGCTTATTGGAGGCCGTGCCCCTGCTCGCGGAACGTATTCCGGGGCTGCAGGTGATGCTCGCCGGCGATGGCGAACGGCTCGCGGAGCTGGAAACGCGCGCCGCGGAGGTCAATGATCGCCTGGGGGCGCGCGTCGTGTTGTTGCCCGGCTCGCGCAATGACCTGGAGCAGATCCTGGCGCTGGCCACCGTGGCCGTGGGCAGTGGGCGCTTTGCCATGGAGGCGGTGGGCGCGGGGGTCGCCCTGGTGGCGGCCGGCGCCGCCGGCATGGTTGGGACCTATACCGAGGAGACCGCCTCGGTGGCGCATTTCACCTGTTGTGGGGCACATGGCCGCCTGGAGCCGGTAACGGCAAGAGCGCTGGCCGGTGAGATCGTCGGCCTCTTCGCCTACCCGGGCCATCGCCAACGTTTTGCCGAAGACGGGCAGGCCCAGGTGTTGGCGGAGAACGAACGGGGCCGGCGCGCCGCGCAGATCGCCACCTATTACCGGCAGGCCGCTCCCACGGGGGCGCTCACCCGCGCGCCGCAGCGCATCACGGTCATCTTGCCCGATGACCTGCGCGAGTTGCTCTTTACGTTACCGGCAGTGAGCGCGCTGCCACGGCAGTACCCCTTGGCGACCCTGCGCCTGGTCACGTCATCGGCGCACCGTCGGCTGGTCGAACAACTCGGGCTGACGGACACGGTGCTGGTGAAGCCCACCGCGTGGCGTGACTGGCCGGCGTTTTTACGCGAACAATGGCAGCGCCGCGCCGACGTCTGCCTCGCCTTCGCCGGGGGCGCGTCGTCCGCACTGCTCACGGTGAGCGGGCTCGCCCCGCAACGTCTGGGCTTTGCCGATGATGGCGGAAACCTCTGCTATAGCGACCACCTGCAGACGCGCTTGCCCATCTCACCGGCGCGCGCCATGATGCTCGTCAATACGCTGGGCATCTCCACCGCCGCTCCGATACCCATGCCGATGCTGCTCCCCGAGACGCGGGAAATGATCAACCAGAGTTTGCTCGCCGCCGGCGTGAACTATCCCGATGCGCTCATCCTGCTCTGCCCACAGGCGGAGGCCGAGCGCGCGTGGCCGGACGCCTATTGGCTCCAGCTCGCGGAGGCGTTGCTCGCCACGCGTACCGAGCGCATCGCCGTATTCGGCGCGCCCCACCTGCCCTGGCCGGAAGGCGTGGTCCGCGTCATGCCCGTGCAGGAGAGCTTGGTGCTGGCGACCCTGCTCGCCCGCGCCGAGGTGGTGGTCTCCGCCGAAAGCGCCCCGCTGCACCTCGCCAATATCCTGGGAGTGCCGACCGTCTGCCTCTACGGGCCCACCGACCCCGAGCAGATCTACTTACCGAACCCCAACAGCCGCACGATCTGCCATCGAGAATACCCGTGCCACCCCTGTGCGACGTCGCCGTGCCCGGAACGCCACTGCCTGCAGGCGCTCACCCCGGCCGAAGTGGCGGACGCCGTCGCGGACCTCCTCGCCGCCCCCGCACTCGTCTAATACCAGTTATGCTGCAATCGACCCTCACCCCAACCCCTCTCCCCGAGGAGAGGGGACTTGATGATCAGGGGTCAAGGCGGCATTACGGGTATAAGTGCAATCAATTCGGAAACATGCCGGAAACACGGCGTTACGTCCGTTTTATATTTCGTTGTTATGCTGCTAGTGGATCGGTCCTCGCGACCAGTCCATTCTCCTACCTGACCAATAGGAGAACGCCTGGCGGTTGCATCCTCCCTCAGCGACCGGGGCAACGGCCCCCCTCCTGTCCGGTAACCCGGCGGCGAGGGGGGCTTTTTCATGCCGACGCATCACGCAGCCTCTGCTACCCAAAGCGTAACGAAACTGTTATAGTGGTGCCAGTGATTCTCCCCCGCCCACTCCCCGTCGTACGGCCCCGCCCAGGCCGGTAGTACCGCATCCTTCTTGACAGGAGTGTACCATGAGACAGGTACTGGTCCGACTGCTCGTTCCCCTGGCAGTGCTCGTCGCGCTGCTCTTCACGCTGGCTGTCGTCCCGCGCATGGCCGGACAGTCCAGTGGTATGCTGACGCCCGCTGACCATGCGATGGCCTGTTATCCCTACCGCTGGCAAGGGGCACAACGCGAAAAACTGCAGGCGCTGCTGACAGCGCCGACTGCGCCGCCGACCGGTCGCGATGCACTGGCGCTGGCGCGCTATGCGGAATATGCCCTGCGCAACCGCACCGAGGCCGTTATCGTTGAAGGCATACGGCGCGATCCGGGTAACGCCCTCTACCATTACCTGCGTGCAGACCAATTATTACAGAAGGCCATCGACGATAAGATTCCGTATACCGACGCAGCGACCGGCGTGGTGCACATTGACTGTCGCGTGCTAGACCGCCCACGGCTCGACCGTGCCATGCACGAGCTGGCGCTTGGGATGGCGCTCCCCTATCACACCCGCCACCATGCGCTGGTACAGGCGCAAATGGC
>DASXVL010000340.1:0-8623 GCA_036504255.1 Armatimonadota bacterium
TCCTTGTTGTGCACCCTCGGAGGGCACAGGTTACATGATCGCGCACATGGTACACGTCCCATAACAAGCATGAAGTATACAGCAAACCCGCCGGCAATACCAGGGGTTGCGGGGAAAATTCGTATGTTTCTCGCGGATACAACACTTCCTGGGCAAAATGTGCTAGCACCGTACCAATTGGCCTGCAAAAATATGCCACTCGCGCCGGGTAGACGACGTGCCTGCTGCCGTTGCGACAAAACTCCAGGAATGGCTAGCGCCTGACCCAAGGCTGGCCATAAGTCCTTAGAAACTGTCTGAAAAATATCTGGCCAGAGTTCGCGCCGAGATTCGCTGCCAAAAGATGTGCGGCAGACGCGCCGCGCCCCGTAACAGTGCTATGGTAGCTTTCAGGGTGAAAGGGGTTGTGCCATGTACCGCATCCGTGTGCCATTCCTGCTCTGCCTACTTGTCAGCCTCGCGCTCACTGCGCGGTGTCAGGCGACCAGCTACGACACCGAGACCATCAGCAATCTGACCTATACCAGCGGGGGCGCAACCTTACCGATCGAGCTCTTTCTGCCCATGGGCGCGCCGGGGCCACGGACGCTGGTCCTACTCATTCCTGAAGCGAGTGAGCCCGCGAGCGACGGGCGGGCCGCATTACGCCCCTGGGGCGAATGGCTGGCCACACACGGGTATGTGGCGGCCCTACCCGCCTATCGTCTGCCGCCCGACTACCGCTATCCGGCGCAACTCGACGATCTGCGCGCCGCGCACCAGTGGCTCATCAGCAACGCCGACGCATACCAGTGTGACGCCCGGCGCGTCGTGCTGCTCGGCGCGTCATTAGGCGGGCTCCTTGCCGCGCAGTACGCGCTCACGGCGGCGCCCCACCCTTCCCCGGTCATCGCTGTCGTCACCATCGCCAGCCCCATGGACCTGCGCGTCGCTCCGCCGACGCTGGCGGGCAAGATCGCCCTGCAGTTATTGCTGGGCGCGACCCGGGAAGATGCGCCGACGCGCTATGCGCAGGCCTCACCCCTCACACATATCACGTGCAATGCGCCGCCGTTTTTCCTGGTCCACCGCACCAGTGACGCGAACGTTCCCTACCGACAAGCGCAAGAGATGTCGCGCGCCTTGACGGCGGCAGGGGTCGCCGTGACGCTGGAGACGCTGCCGGGGAATGCCCATATGATACCGGATCTGTCATCGCCGGACGGAAAACAGATCGCCACGGCCTTGGGCATTTTCCTCGCGCAGCGCTGTGCGCCGTAATGGCGCAGGTCGCCTTTTCCGCCATCCGGCAAAACTATTTCTGCCTCGACCCTTGACGCCACGGAGCATTTTCCCTATACTATCGGCGTTGCTCGGGGGAGACACCCTGCACCCTGCGATGGACCTGTGTCGCCGTGACAACCTGACAACAAAAGCGTAAGACGCATCTACCAGGGATGCTCTTTCATGTAGGGGTGTAGCTCAGTTGGTAGAGCGGCGGTCTCCAAAACCGTAGGTCGAGGGTTCAAATCCTTCCGCCCCTGCCAAGTTCAAGTACGCGGAGCCGTGGTGTAGCCTGGTTTAACACATCGGACTGTCACTCCGAAGAGCGCGGGTTCAAATCCCGTCGGCTCCGCCATTACTTATTCTGGAAAACCAAAAAAAAGAAGTCACCACCCATCACGCGGTGGTGTTTTTCTTTTGGTGTCCCCCCCATTGTGCACTATCAGCGCTCACCACAAAAACATATCCAGGCTGTTGATTATGGCGGGGATAGCCGGGCTAGGGCCCTGTTCCAGACAGTGCTGTTGACACCAGCCCAGCCTAGAGTCCTTAGCATTAAGCCCCTCTCCCAGAATTGGGAGAGGGGTTGGGGTGAGGGCCGCCACTAGCCTAGCCTGAAGTCCTTAGTACCGTCTGGAACAGGGCCAAAACCTGGCCGTCCCCTGTTTTCCCCATTGGCCTGGTATTATGGCGCCAGGGCGTTGGCGACGGCGCGCGAGAGGGTCTCATAGCCTACCGGTGACAGGTGCGGGCTGCTGGCGACACCCTTGTCGTACATTTTCTTCTCCACCATGTCCTGATAACTCACGAGGGCAGACAGTTGAATCACCGAGGCGTTTGGCACGCTCGCCGTGACGTCGCGGGCCGCCTGCAGGTAGCTCACCAGTTCCGCGTCATCGGGATCGCTCTGGGGGTGACTGGGCATGACGGCGAAGTGGATCGTGCTCGCTGTGCCGCCCGCGCGCACCCACGCGTCCTGCAGCACGCGGAAGATGCCGAGCAGGTTGTCGCCGAAGGCCTCTTTCGAGTCACCGACGAGGCCGCCCTTCGGCCCGATGCTAAGCTCCCGTTCGTTGCGGTCATTCAAGCCGGAGCTGATCATCACCACGCACGTTTTGCTCCCGTTCAACGAGGCGCGCACCTGCACGAAATAATCGGTGAGCTGTGCCGGAAGATAGCCGTTGAACGTCTTCAGCATATCATACAACGACTGCCCGCCTGCGGCATACAGCGTCTGATACGAGAGCCCGGAGGTTTTCGCCGTGTTTTCCGCCCACTGACACACGCCATAAAAGGGACCGACCACTTCCTCATTGACCGGCGTCACGCCATAGTGCAGATTCCAGGTACGGGTGGCATCCGCCGGGAGCGTGAGCACATGCTCGGCGAAGCCATACGCGCCGGGGGCGGGACTCACCTTCTCACTAAGCAGCGGGGTCCACGGTGGCGTGCCACGCCGCACCATCGGTTGGAAAGCCCCCGTGCCGGCGGGAAAGGTGCCATAGATCAGATGGAAGCGCAGTGGCCCCGTCACGTCCATGAGATCGGTACCGACAAGATACAGGCTCGACCCCTGGCGCCAATCCGGCTTGACGTGCGCTCCCTCCGCGAGATACCAACCGCCGTAAGCCTTGTCCTTGAGTTCCGCCGGAATCTCCACGGCCGGTTGCCCCGCCTCCGCCGGCGGGGTGCGCATAAATTGCAGTCCCGTGCCATACGCGCCAAAGCGCTCCGTGAGCGACTGGGCCATGTAGCGGCTCCAGCCATGCCCGCCAAAGCGCTGGTTACTGTCGCCGATACCGATGACCGCCACGCGCTCAGTTTTCGCACGGGCGAACGCCGCCTGTAAGCGTGGACTGACCGCGTCCTCCGCCCGCGCCATAGCGCACACGAAGAGGCACACCAGGGTGAGCACACCGAAAATACGATAGATCATGTCTAGCTCCTTATTCAAACCGCTGGAATTGTCCTCGCCCTTTCCAGCCGCTGCATGTGCAAGGGCTGGCCTGTTGTCCTTAGCGCCCAATGGCATCCATGGGAGGTGCCAAGATCATTGCCACCTCTCGCCCATTCACTCCTGCTCAAACGCCAAATCATCCAGATACAGCAGGTAATTGGCACGCCCGGCAGTGGTGACCAGCTCCATGACGCCATACCCGCTGGTCGGCGCGGCGACCGCGTCCAGTGGGAGATTCTCGCAGAGCGGGACAAACGCGCCGGCGTCGTTGCGCTCGAAGAGTTGCGCCTTGCCTTGCGTTTGCCCCCCCTCACGTGTCGGCAGCATCAGCACGACACGATACCAGCGCCCTGCCTGCATGCGTCCGAGCGTGCGCTTGCCCGCATAGCCGACGCCGGTGACCGTGACATTGCGGTCACCGACGCCGAGAGACGCCACGACGCGATTCGGCGCACTGATCTCGCGGATGAGCAGGGAAAACTGCGCATCGTGCCCCGCGCCTTCCACCAGGAAATTGATGGTCGCCACCGCCCAGCCGCGTTGGATATCGGGCACGCGGACGCCCACCCCGCTCATCGGCGTTTTCTCACCCACGGTGCGGTCGAGCAGCAGGGCACGCCGTCCCGTGAGCGCTTGGATGTTGCTAGTCGAGAGCAGGTCATCCCCGATATCGCCCCACCGGCGTCCCCACCCGATGGGCGTCTCGCCCGGTAACCGCTCCTCAAAGGACTGTGCCCAGCGTACCGGGGGCGTCGCGGCCGGTGTGGGCGCTTGCGCGTACGCGCCCACACCGCCGAGGACAGAGGCCATGAGCCCCATGGTCTGTAGTAATCGCATCGCCGTTGTCCTCACCAATAGAAGTACTGATACGGGTCGAACCCGTCATCGAGCAGGTAGTAGGAGACGCCCTTCAGTTCCGGCGTGATCGCCAAACCAGGCGCCGGGGGCTTGGACAGGCTGGCGAAGAAGCCGAAGCCTTTACTGCCGGAGGCGATTTTCATGGCGATGGTATTTTCGCCCTTGCGCAGCGGAATGGCCACCCGGTAAGCCAGCGGGTTATTGCCGCCATTCAGCGTGCGAAAGACCGGTGTCCCGTTCACCCAGATCATGGCGCGCCAATCAGCGCCAAAGCGCAACACGGCGTCGTGCGCCGTGTTGCAGGTGATGCGGCGCATGACATAGGCGACGGCGAGTTCGCTCACCTGGAGTTTTTTACCGAGATCGATGAACCCGCGATTATCCGCCTCAACGGTCTTGCGCCAATCGAGCCGCACACCATCGTCCCGCGTGAAGATGATGTTCGGGTTGTCATCGCCCGCCATGGCGCTGTCCTCGCCGGGGAATTTCGTATCCAGCATGGCGTCGCCGTCGTCTTTCGCCACGCGGAAGGGCCCGAGCACATTCCACGAACCGAGCGTCTCAAACGCCGGGCCCATATCGAGCACGGCCAGCCGCGCGGCTTCGCGCGCCGACGGCGTGGCGCCCAGATTGGTGAGCAGTTGCGCCTGCAACTGGTAGAGCCGCGCGATACTGAGCTGGATGCCCTCACGCTTGGCACTGTCTTCAGGCTTCAGATAGCGCGTTTCGAGCAGTTCCGGGCCAACCTGCAGGTAGACCTGCGCCCCCTTGCCGACGGTGCGGACTGCCGCCAAGCCATCGGCGAGCACCGTGGTACCGGCCGGTTGTCCGGTGGCCGCGAAGGCCGTCACGTCCAGCGCGTCGCGCCAGCGCCAGGTGTTCGCGCCCAGAGCGCGGAAGAACGGATGGCTCGCCTCGGCGACGCGTACGACATTTTTCGTGGCGGTGATGAAGCCCGCCTGTGTCAGCATTTCGGCGGGTTGTGGAAGCGCGAGCGTCCGTCCACCGGCGCTCAGGAATGCCTGCAGCGCGTCGGGGGCAATGCCGGTGTCGCCTTCCCCGCAGATGAGCAACGTGCCGGCAGGATTTGTCAGCGCGAGTTGCGGTTCCACGGCCACCTGCAGGCGGTCGAGCAGGGCACGCCCGAGTGGTCCGCCCGCATAGCAAACGCGTCGTGTCGACGCCGGGCGCTGGGCGGCGTGGCGCACCAGGTTGGCGGCCAAGCGCGTCGCCACCGGGTCCACGCCGACGCGGCCGGTGAAGTCGAGCGTGCTGAAGATGATACGCCCGCGTCCGTTGCGCCATTCCAGCAACGGGCTGTACGCCAGGTCGAATTCCGCGGCGAGCAGCGGGGTGAAGCCCGCCACCTGCGGAATGGCCAGGCAGCTTGACGCCAGGGCGTGGGTGTTGGTCCATTTCGGCGCATGGCGCACATCGCTCGGGGCGTTGACGCCTTCCGCGAGCAGGCCCGGCGTGCCGCGCCAGTTGATCAGGTCTTCCGGCTGCAGTCCAGCCAACATGGGATTCGTAGTATCACGCAGGAAGACGTAACGCGGCATGCTCTCCACCGTGCGGAAGCCGAAGCCGCCTTTCCACACTTCCGGTTTTTGTTCCAATATGAGCACCTGCAAGCCATTGGCCACCGCTTGCGCGCTGTACGGCATGGCCTGTCCAGGGGTCAGCGCCTCGCGTCCAATGATGAGCAGGTCTACACCGGTGAGGGCATCGCCGGGTTTCCACGCCACCGGCGTCACGCCCAGCGTGCGCAGCCAGGGCAGGGATTTGCCCTGCGGATCGTAGACGGCAATCTTCGCCGTGTTCTTTTCCGGGGTAAAGACCGGGAAGACTTGCAGGGGGAATTCGTCGGTGGCGACCACGCTCGCGCCCTCGGTGACGGTCAGCGTCAGCCGCAAAGGCGTGCGGGCGGCGACCTTCGGCGCGGTAATGGTGATCGGTGCAAAGACCAGGCGTCCGGTATCCAGCGTCAGGGGAACCGTCTCGCGCTTGATCGCCTTCCCGGCGGCGTCGCATAGCGCCCACTCGGCGCGCAACGCCCGGCGTCCGGCCCCATCCCAAATCGCGGCGATCTGCTTTTTGATCGTTTCGCCGGACGCATAGGCATGCGTTTTATCGGTATGGCGCGGCGCGCCGGCCAGATAGACGAGCAGCGGCAGGTTCGCCTGCTGGTGAATCTCAAAGTTCGGGTTGACCCACGTCGGCTTGGCCGTCACCGACTCCTTCAGAAAATTGTAGCGTCCGAAGATGGATCCCTTGAAACCCGGGGGGTCGCCATAGCCGGTATCCAGCACCCAGTAGAGCCAACCGGCGTTCACGCCCCAACTGCGCCACGCGCGATTCGTGTTGCGCACGAAGAGGCGCTGGAATTTCCAGTAGTCGGGATAATCGGCCAAGGGCACGGACTCGATGGCGCCATAGCCATCCTTGTTGTCCGCGCCGTACTCCACCGTCTTGCGCAAGCTGGGCTCGGCCTCGTCCTTATAAGCGGAATCGCCGAAGTACATGGCAAGGTATTCCGTGAGCAAGAAGCGCTTGCCCTTCCAGAAATTGGCGGTGAAGGGTTGGCCGAACTCCACCGCGGAGTACGGCATATTACCATCTTTCGCCCAGGCCATCGGCCATTCTTCGCGCTCCTGCAACGGCACAAAATTCAGGTAGACATTGGCGGACGAGATATCCCCCACACTGCCGTCGGCATGCGAGAACGCCAGCCGCGTGGGGTCGTAGCGCTTGACGAACGCACAAGCGGCCGCGATCTGCTGGGCTTGCGCGGGCAGCGGCTCCTGCAGGCGTCGGCCCAGCGTACCGGCATGGATATTCTCGCGGGGATTGTACGAGTTCATGCCGATCGTCCAGGCGAGGATCGAGGGGTGGTTGCGGTAGCGTTTCAGATAGAGCGCCATTTCCCGATCGTAATCCGCCCGCACGTGTGGGTCATTCAAGAGCGCGGCGCGCAGGAAATTCCAGGCCGGCGCGGTCACGGTGGCGCCAAAACCCCGGGCATCCATGGTGGCCAACACTGCTTCATCCTGCACCGGCGTTTCCGCCCAATTGCGCCACCAGGCAGTCGGGTTGGGCTGGATCTGCACGACGTTATAGCCGATGAGACGGTGAAAATCGACGGAGAATGGGTTCAGTCCCAGAATCATCACCAGCCGCCAATGCGAAGGATGCCCGTTCATCATCAGCTCACGGCCCTCGGTCCAAATCTCGCGGAAGCCGAAGCTGATCGCCGGTGCGGCGTCCGCCAGTTCTGCCCCGTGCGCCAGCGCAACTTTCGCCGTATAGACATAGCCACGGTCGAGTTCCCAGGTGGTGGGATTCGCCCACTTCGCGCTGATGCGCTGGACGGAGCGTCCGGCGGGCAGCGTCACCGGCGTGCCGCGCAGGGTGAGCGCCGGCTTGCCTTCGGCATCCAGTACCGTGCCGCTCAGCACATAGTCCTGCACCGGGGCATCCGCGTCCAGTTCGACTTCCAGTGTCAATGTTTTGTTGCGCCAGGACGGGATGGCAAAGACATCGGTGATGGCGACCGGGCGTGGGCGCATGATGAGTGTAACCGGCGCGGTGATGCCCATGGGCCACTGCGGCATCGGCAGATCGCTGCGCGAGAGAAAGCGCAGCGGGTCGTCTTTGAACCCGCGCGAAATACCGGTATAGTCACGCGTGATGAAGACGCGTACTTGGTTGGCTTTACCCCAGGCCACCTGTGCGCTGATATCCACCTCGCCACCCGGACGCAGCAGTTCCGCCACGCGCTGGCCGTTGAGGAAGACCAGCGCATCGCCTTCAATGCGGCGGAAATCGAGCACGACGCGCTGCCCCTGCCACTCCGCGGGGATCGTCACTTGCTGCTCGTACCAGAGGGAGTTGACGGTCGCACGGGGTGTTTTGGCCCAAGTGGTCCCTTTGTTGTCCATGGTCCCCCCGCGCCACTCCGTCGAATTGGATTTGCCCCAGTCATCCGCCTTGGGTGCAACATCCGGCGCGGTAGCCGGTTGAATCTGCCAGAGTGACGGCAGTGTCACGAACTGCGTGGGAGCAGCGACACAGGGGAGCGTAGCTATGCACAATAACAAAAAATAGCACAGACGCCTCAGGCTCGTTTTCATGGGTAATCCTCACTGCAATATAGATAATTTTTGCTCTCGTTTATCTTGGAAGCTATCCCATCCAGGCTGTTGTGTCCAGCCCTGGGATAGCCGGGCTATGGCCCTGTTCCAGACAGTGCCGTTGACACCAGCCCAGCCTATAGTCCATCTCTAGCCCCTCTCCCAGCATTGGGAGAGGGGTTGGGGTGAGGGCCGACACCAGTCCAGCCTGCAGTCCTTAGCACTGTCTGGAACAGGGCCCAAGCCCGGCTATCCCCGGCAGGAAACAACAGCCTGACCTCGGTTCATAAAAACTCACCTGCTATGCCGGGCGAAAAGCGCCTGGGACTGATTCCTTCGTAAAAACCAGGGTGCACCTGTTTGCGAACAAAAGTTGAAGCCATAGCTGAGCCGTAGCGCGCCAACTCAGGAGTTG
>DASXVL010000341.1:0-6085 GCA_036504255.1 Armatimonadota bacterium
GCTCCACTGGTGGCTAGTAGCTGCGAGCCCTTTCAGGGCTAGGGATAATGCAGAGGTTGAGTGCACACGCCCGTCTTCCCGCGAGGGCTACTCGGGCTGGCGGCTAAGTCGATGTACCAGGGCGATGACCTGTGCACGCAACGTCTCGCGCGATCCGCTATTCTCCAGCAGGTAGTCGGCGAGGGGAAGCTTGCGCGCCAACGGCCATTGGGCCGCCACACGGGCGGCCGCCTCTTCCGGGGTATAGCCGCGCGAACTGATCAGGCGTTCGCGTTGTTGCTCGGGCGTGCTTGTCACGAGCACCGTCGCCGCGAACCGGTGGGCGGCGCCGACCTCAAAGAGCAGCGGGACGGCGACGACGATGAGCGGGGGGGCGGGCGTTTGGGCGGTCAACAGGGCGATCTGCCGATCAACCTCGGCAAAGATCGCAGGGTGCGTGATCCCTTCCAAGCGGCCCCGCGCCGCGGGGTCGGTGAAGACATGTTGGCCGAGTGCGGCCCGATCGAGTTGACCGTCGGGCAGAAAAAATTCCGCGCCGAAGGCTTCCCTAAGACGATGCCAGGCAGGTTGACCCGGGGTCACGACCTGCCTGGCAATTTCGTCCGTATCGATCACAGGGACAGCAAGCTCGCGTAAGTACTCCGCCACCAGGGACTTCCCACTGGCGATTCCTCCTGTGAGCCCGATGACCATGCTGTTACTCTTCCGTTTCGGCTTCCGGCGCAACGGTGGGTTCAACGGTGGTTTCAACCGTCGTCGGCTCAACCTCAACCTCAACCGTTGTCGGCTCTGCCTCAACCACGGGCTCTTCCGCTGCGAACATGTCGCCAAGCATCTCGCCAATGGTCATGCCGCCAGACATGGAGCGTTGCGGCGCGAAGGAGGACTGCTCGTCCTCATCGTGCGACGGCGCAATCTGGCGCAGGCTCAACGTCATGCGACGTTCGGTCGGGCGCAGATTAACGATCTTCACATGCACGCGCTGATTGGTGGATACCACATCATCCGGCTTGCGAATACGATGATCGGCCAATTCCGAGTTGGGGATGATCCCCTCGATGCCATGATCGAGCGCGACGAACGCGCCGAAGGGGACGAGGCGGGTGACGGTGCCATCCACTTCATCGCCGACGGAGTAGAATTCGTCGATGTGCTGCCAGGGATCCGGCAGGATCTGCTTCAAGCCGAGGGAGATCTTTTCGTTCTCCACATCATACTTGAGCACCATCACGTCGATCTTCTGTCCGGGCTTCACCACATCGGACGGATGATTGACGCGACCCCAGGACATTTCGGTCACGTGCAGCAACCCGTCAATACCACCCAGGTCAACGAACGCGCCATAATCGGTCACGCGGCGTACGACGCCACGGCGAATCTGTCCCTCTTCGAGGGTGCCGACCGTCTGCTCGCGTCGCACTTTCTTCTCTTCCTCAACAGCCTGTTTCTGCGAGACCACCACGCGCTTGCGGTTGCGGTCCACTTCAATGACCTTGAGGCGAATGGACTGTCCGACAAAGCGGTCCAGCGCATTCACGTTCTTCGTGGCGACATGCGATGCGGGCAAGAACCCACGCATGCCCAGGTCAACGACCAGGCCACCCTTGACGCGATCGATCACCATGGCCGTTAACGTTTCATTATCCTCGAACGCCTTGATGATGTCGTTCCAGGCTTTTTCGTAATCGGCTTTCTTTTTCGACAGGATGATGTTCCCGTCGCGTGAGCCGTTATCGACCACGTAGACGGCGATTTCGTCGCCGACCTTGATGGCTTCTCCGCGGCGTGCGCCCAATTCCTCGGGCGGAATCAAGCCTTCGGATTTGGCTCCCACGTTCACCAGGGCGCCGTGATCATCGATACGCTCTACGGTACCCGTCACAATCGAACCGGCTTTCAAATCATGTAAACCGGCCTCTTGCTCCAATAACTCATCCATGCTCTGAAAAGCCATATCGACTTCTCGAGCTTCGGCAGTCTCATTCTGGGCTGCGGCCTGCTGGCCCGCCTCAGACGTGAACTGCGTTTTACCGTCCTGCTCCACCATTGCAATGTGTCCTCTCGGTTGTAAAGTAGTTGTGCGGGCATGCGCCCGCGCCAGGTCGCTCCTGGGGTTTGAATTCACCATTCCGCCACGTCATCCGGCCCGGAAATCCATGCTCGTGCACTTGCGTGAGGGTAGCGTTCCGCAGCATACTTCGTGGATGGCGCAAACAAATCCGCGTGATTCAGTCACACGGGTTGAGGATATGTAGATTCGACCGCCCCGCGAGAAATACCTTCTTGTTGATACTGTACCCGATGAGGGATGGTTATGACAACCCCAACGGGGGAATATTTGTAGGTTACACGACGCGCGCGCGCAAAAAACGTCTTATTCGGCCAACCCGACGTCCAGCGGGAGATCCTCGACCTGCGGCGACACGTCACGCCAGTTGGGCCCCACCTTGACTTCCACGTCGAGCGGCACACGTAACGGGTAGGCGTCGCGCATGGCCTGGCGCACCAGCTCGGCGAGCGCCTCGACCTCGGCGGCCGGCGCTTCGCAGACGACTTCGTCATGCACCTGCAGCAGCAAGCGCGCTTGCAGGTCGGTGCGGGCATGCAACGCAGCGTGGACGCGCAGCATGGCGAGCTTCATAATATCCGCCGCGCTCCCCTGAATCGGGGTATTGATCGCGGTACGCTCAGCGGCCTGACGCACGGTATGCGCCGGGGCGTGCAGATCCGGCAGCGGGCGGCGTCGCCCGAGCAGTGTGGTGACCATGCCCTCGCGCCGGGCGCGCTGCACGATCTCTTCCATGTAGCGCGCCACGCCGGGGAAGCGGCTTAAATAGGTGCGCATGAGATCATCGGCCATCTCCCGCGTCGAGCCGAGTTGCCCAGCCAGCCCAAAGGCGGTGGTGCCGTAGGGAATGGAAAAGTTGACGACTTTCGCCATGCGGCGCATCTCGCGCGTCACATGGTCGGGCGTCACGCCGAAGACGCGGCAGGCGGTCGCGGTGTGCAGGTCCTCGCCACGATTGAAGACCTCGGTGAGCGCCTCGTCCTGCGTGATATGCGCCAGCACGCGCAACTCGATCTGCGAATAATCCGCCGCCAGCAGCACCCAGCCCGGTTCGCCGGGCACAAAGGCGCGGCGAATCTCGCGGCCTTCCGCGGACCGGATGGGGATATTTTGCAGGTTCGGATCGCTACTGCTCAAGCGCCCGGTCGCCGTCACCGTCTGATTGAAATGCGTATGCACGCGCCCGCTGCGCGGGCTGATAAGGCGCGGCAAACTATCCACATAGGTGGATTTGAGCTTGGCCAGTTCGCGATAGCTGAGGATCTTCTGCACAATTTCATGGCGGTCAGCCAGCGCGACCAGCGTGTCGGCGTCGGTGGAAAACCCGGTCTTCGTCTTGCGTCCCTTGGGCAGGTTCAGCTTTTCGAAGAGAATCACCTGTAATTGCTTGGGCGAGTTGATGGTGAACGGTTCACCGGCCAGCCGGTAAATGTCCCCTTCCAACTGATGAATGGTCTTGCCGAGTTCCGCCGAGAGTTCATCCAAACGGGCGGTATCCAGCGCGATGCCCAGCCATTCCATCTCCACCAGCACCTGAATGAGCGGCATCTCCACGTCACGAAAGAGCGGCATGAGATCATATTCCGCCAACGCGACGCGCAGCGGGCCGTCCAGACGCTGCACGAGGTGCGCCTGCTGCCCGGCGGCGACCATCAAGGCGTCGCGGTCGCCCGCGCGCCAGAGCGCGCTCAGGTCCGCGACGTCAACGTGGGCGTGGAGATAATCGAAACAGAGATCGGCCAGGGTGTGGCGCGCGGTCGGATCGATGAGATAGCCGGCGAGTTGCGCATCGAAGGAGAGGCCCGCGAGTGGCACGTCACCGGCGCGCAACCAGAGCGCCAGCCCTTTGAGCGCATAGCCGATCTTCTTCACGCCGGCATCGGTGAGCGCCGGGGCCAAGGCGGCGAGGCGCAGGCGCGCGGCGCCATCTTCCTCGGCGGTGGTATCCTCGGCAAAGAGACTGGCCTGCGCGGGCGGCGCGCCCAGCAGCGGGACGTAGACCAAGATCTCCTGCCCGGCGGAGATCGCCAGGCCGACGAGGCGGTCACGCAGCGGGTCGGGCCCTTCGCTCACCGGGATGATGACACACTGCCCGAGCGCACGCAGCGTGTCGGCCAGCCGCGATAATTCGGCCGGATCGTCCACGATACGCATGGTCGCGGTGGGCGGCGCCAGCTCTGCGATCGGCGCGGTGTCCTCGACGGGTTGTGTCTCCAACCGTCCCAGCAGGCTGCGGAAATCCAGACGACGGAAGAGTTCGGTGGTACGCTCCTGGTCCCAGGGCTGCCGTTTACAGCACTCCAAGGTGAATTCGCCCAACGGCACCTCGGTATGAATCGTGGAGAGCATTTTCGATTGGCGCGCCTGCTCCGCATACGTCACCAGCGCCGCGCCATTCTTCCCCTTCACCTCATCGGCATGCTCCAGCAGATTCTCCATGGAACCGTACTGGGCGATGAGCTTGCCCGCCGTCTTCTCGCCGATGCCCGGCACGCCGGGGATATTGTCGGACGGGTCGCCCATCAGCGCTTTCACGCAGGGGAGTTGTTCCGGAGTGACGCCGTAGCGCGCGAACACCGCCTGGCGGTCGTACTCGACCGTGTCGGTAATGCCGCGCCGCGTGGCGAGGACGTGCACATGATCGTCCACCAGTTGCAGCGCGTCTTTATCGCCGGTGACGATGAGCACTTCATAGCCATCAGCCGCCGCCTGGCGCGCCAGCGTGCCGATGACGTCGTCCGCCTCGAACCCTTCCACGCCGATCATGGGAATATGCATCGCCTCCAGCACCTCGCGCGCCAGGGGAATCTGCGGGCGCAGGGTGTCGGGCATGGGGGCGCGATGCGCTTTGTAGGCCTCGAACGCTTCATGGCGAAAGGTAGCGGCGGGCATATCGAAGGCGACCGCGATGTAGTCGGGCTGCGCGGTATCCAACAGTTTCACCAGCATGGTGGTGAAACCGTAGACGGCATTCGTCACTTCTCCCTGCTTGTTCGTCAGCGGCGGGATGGCAAAGAAGGCGCGGTACAGCAAGCTGAAGGCATCGATAATGGCGAATTTTGGTGTGGGCATGAAGGTGTTTTCCGTACTTAATTATACCAGAAATTGCCGTTATACGCATTGTGTCATGTCGTGCAGCCTGTATCGTGGTGTGCGCAAGCGTTTCGCGTTTAGCGTCTGGCGTCTGGCGTCTGGGAATCCCGCGTGCCATCGTCCCCTATACGCTATACGCTATACGCTATACGCTATACGCTATACGCTGACATATGCAACAAGGCAGAGTACATGACAACACAATCCGTACAGCGTGTGCGGCGCGCTACTGCCCGGTGTGTCCAAACCCGCCGCCGCGATCGTCGCCGATCTCACGGACAGAGTTCACGAGCGCGAAGCGCATGGCCGTGCGCGGCATCAGCACGAACTGCGCGATGCGCATGCCCGCGCTGACCTGATAATCCTCGCTCCCCGTGTTATGCAGAATGACCCCCACCTCATCGCGGTAGCCGGCATCGATAAGGCCCGGGCTATTCGCCACGCGCAAACCGCTTTTCGCGCTCAGTCCGGAGCGCGGGAAGACGAGCAGCATCCACCCTTCCGGCACCGCGACTTTCAAACCGGTCGGCACAATAACCGTCTTCCCGGCAGGAATGGTCACCGCCTCCGGGCAGGTAATATCCATGCCACCGTCGGCAGGATGCGCATATTGGGGCACTACCGCGCCGGGGCGGCAGATTTCGATGGCTACAGCCACTGCGGTCATTTGCGTCGTCATGCGATAGACTCCCAGAAAATTTGCGTATACGGAAATATTCGCGCAGGTGCGTACAATCCCCTTGTGACCTCCGCGTGCGGGCGGCTGTTCCACAGCCCTCCCAGGGCCTGAAGGGGGCCATATGGGGCGGAAAAACAGCGTGTTGGCGCATGCTAACTAATGCGATAAAAAGAATCTTTCTTTCGTAAAATGTGACGGGTTATGGCCCTTCTGTGACGGGTTTCACGCTCAAGTACTGAAATTTC
>DASXVL010000342.1:0-8879 GCA_036504255.1 Armatimonadota bacterium
TCGGCGCCGATCCAGAACACCCCGGCCTGCGGGGTCAAATCGAGCATCGCTTCCAGCAGATCGAAGGTCTGCTCGTTGTCCTGGCAGCCGGAGAGATCGTCACCGGTGATGCGAACGGTGCGATACTCGATGATCTCCTGACAGGCGGCGTCGAACTGTTCCTGATTGAACGTGCCATAGCTGGTTTTCCGTGTTCACCCGCCACCTCATGTTGCCAGCCGGCGGTGTCGCGCCCCCCGTAGAACTCGATCAGTTCCCCTTCGCGCTCCGTCGTCCAGTTCGGGTTGAGCCAGGAGGGCCAACGGAACTGGGTGAACTGTTTCGAGAAAGTCAGGCGATAATAGGTGCTGGTGCGGATGCCGTTGGGCGTGGAGTAAATCCGCAAGGTGCCCCCGGCTTTCAAGCACTGCCGCAAGGCTTTCCACGCCGACTCGGTCAGCCACGCGCCTTCATCGACCCACACGCGCTCTACGTGCAATGAGCGGAAGGCTTCCCCATAATTGCCCGCCGGGCGGAAATAGAGCACGGAGCCATTCGAAAACTCCACGCGGAAATAGGGTTTGCGTAAGATTTTTTGCTTGCCGAAGGCATTGAGCGCGATGCTCTCCCGAAGCGCGTCGCGGGCGTTCAGTTGAAATTCCACCTCTTCGACGATCGTATCGAGATGCCCCTGATGCGGCGCGGCCACCAGGCCGGACACGCCGGGATAGGTCGTCGCGAAGTGGAGCGCGTGGGTACTGAGCACAATGGTCTTCCCGCAATCACGACCATCGAGATGGATGATATTGCGATCCGGACACCGCAAATCCGCGACTTGATGCGACCAATAGCGCCGTGGCGATGCGTCGCGATTCCGCAGGATGGTCTCGCCCCAAACGACCGGATCATGCACCACCGCTTCCAGCAGTTGGCGGTCAGGTACGGAGAGCTGCTCGACGAATCCTTCCGCTTCATTCATGGGCGACCTCCCTGGCGATACGCGTCCGCGCCAGCGCACAGTAGTCGGCGTTGAGTTCGACCCCGAGAAATCGCCGACCATGCGCCAGCGCCACCAGCCCGGTGGTGCCCGCCCCGGCGAAGGGATCGAACACGGTGGCCGGTACAACCTCGGTCTCGCCACAGGCGCAGGTGGGTTGCCAGCCGACCGTCATGCGGCGCGTGACATATTCCTCCCCCTGTGCGCGAGCGGCCTGGCGCAGCAACGCCATGCGGTTCGCGCGGCTGCCCATGCCGTAGGCGCTGTCCGTCTCGCCGTCGTGGGCGGTGACGCTTTGCCGCTCGACCAGGCGCGTCCACGGCGCTCCGCAGGTCGGACAGACGCCATACGCCGAGGTGCCGGCGAGCAGGCACGGCTCCACCAGTCGCGGTGGGAACACGGCGAAGTGCGCGCCACGGAACGGTTTGGTGGGGATGCGCCAGACGGTGCGCCGATTGCGCCCGGCGGCATTCATGTACGCGCCCATGCACTCGGCGTTGGCCATGTGGCGCGATTGCTTGCCGCCATATGCACTTGCGTTCCCATACGCGCTGTGCAGACCGGAGGTATAGCGACGGAGCGAACCCGGCATGAGTGGCTCCATGATCGCATCAGCATCATAGAAGTAGCGCCGTTGCTTGGATAGTAAGTACAAAAATTCATGACTTCTCGTGGGCCGATCCTTCACGCTCTCCGGCAGGCAGTTCGGTTTCTCCCACACGATATCGGTGCGGAGATACCACCCATCCTCCTGAAGGGCGAAGGCGACGCGCCACGGCAACCCCAGCAAATCTTTGGGCTTGATGCCATGCGGCATTCGCCGCCCCGCGTTGCCGGCATAGCAGTCACCCAGGTTGAGCCAGAGGGTGCCGTCATCGCGCAGCACGCGCCGCACCTCCCGGAAGATGCTGACCAGCGTGGCGACATAGGTCTCCGGCGTGGTTTCGCGTCCAACCTGGCCCGCGACCCCATAGTCGCGCAGCCCCCAATACGGCGGCGAGGTGATGCAGCAATGCGCACTGCCAACCGGCAGCGTCGGCAACACCTCACGGCAATCTCCACAGCGCAGTTCGTAACTCGACATCCGACTTGACGTCCTTTCTCCTTCCTGCCCCAATTGCACAGAAGGAGGACTTCACCGATGCATCTCACGGAGACACTCGACGCCTTTTGCATCCACCAGCGGGCGCAGGGACGGTCGGGAAAGACCATCGCCATCTACGCCCATGACTTGTCCCAGGTGTTCACCCGGCTGGGGGACATGCCGGTCGGGGACATCACCGCGGCGAGGCTCACGGCCATCCTGTCCGACCCCACCATCATCACCAGCCCAACGGGAACACCGAAAGCGCCTGCCACCCTCAATCGGGGCCGCGCCGCCATTCGAGCCTTTTTCACCTGGGCGCTCGACGCGGGACACATCACCGAGAACCCCGCACTCGGCATCCATCTGCAGCGGGCGCCACGCACGATTCCGACCTTCCTGACCGACACCGAGGTGCGGCGACTGCTGAAAAGCCTGACCGGTCGGCACAGCGCGATTGCCAAACGCGACCGGGCGCTCATCGAAACCTTCCTCGCCACCGGCATCCGCCTGCAGGAAATGGTTGCGCTGGACATCGACGATATCGATCTCGACGCCAAGCACCTGCATGTCCGTCGGGCGAAGGGTGGGCATTCACAGGTCAAATTCCTGAACACGCATCTGCGTGGCCTGCTTCGCGGCTATCTCCAGTGGCGCAGGAAACAGAGTGAGCACTGCCCGGCCTTGTTCATCAGCCAGCGGGGAACACGCCTGTCGCCACGGCAAGTCGGCTATCGCTTTGCACACTGGCTCTGCGAAGCCGGGATCGAGAAAGCCATCACCCCGCACGGCCTGCGCCATACCTTCGCCACCCGGCTCTACAGTCGCACCGGCGATCTCCTTGTTGTCCAACGAGCACTCGGGCACCGCAACATCGCCACCACCGAGATTTACACCCACCTGGTGGACGGGGTTCTCGAAGATGCGCTGGAACGATTGTAAAATGCCCAAAAACCGTGCAACAAATGGTGTACAATGTGGTATACTATACTTGGAGGCGATAGTTATGAGTGCTACACATACGCGAACGGAACGGCTTGATTGCCGGATTGCGCCATCGCAGAAGCGGCTGTTAGAACGCGCCGCGGAAAAATTAGGATTACGCCTGACGGATTTTGTCGTCAGCACCCTGGCTATGGCGGCCCAGGAAGTGGTGCGTGAAGACGAACCGATTCGCCTGTCGCGGGCGGATTGGGATATTTTTGTTGCCAGCCTCGAAGAGGATCGCCCGGTAAGTCCGCGCCTCGCGGCGGCTGTGGCACGCTTTAACGAGGGAACGTTCGAGGGTGGTAGGTACCACGGGTGATTATCGAACGTCTCGACCCGTCGATACATGATCGGGACGGTTTTGATTGCGGCGAACCGTCCTTGAATCAATTTCTGAAAACCTACGCGAACCAATTCCGCGAGCGCGGCCTCGGTGTGACTTGGGTCGGCATCGAGGAGGCAGCGCCCCATCGCATCATCGGCTACTATACGCTCTCGATGAGTTCGGTCATGCACAAGGAACTCGAAAACCGGCGCATCCGCCTGTCCCGCATTCCGGTGGTGCTGCTTGGAAGGCTGGCAATCGACCAGCAGACCCAGGGGCGCGGCCTTGGAACCCAACTGCTCATACATGCCCTGTATGCCGCCTTGCAATTGTCCACCCAGATCGGCGCCCATGCGGTGGTAGTCGATCCTCTCGATGCCCGCGCGGCAGCCTTTTACCAGCATTTTGATTTCCAACCGATGTCCGGCGCGCCTGAAAGACTGTATCTGGAAATAAAACATATTACAAAAACCCTCGGCCCCTCATCTGCCGTCGTGTCCGCTGCCCCACACGCCATCAGACCTGACCCCATGTGACCAACAATTGCAGAGCGACACCCGATGACATATGTGACAGTCATTGTTACCAGGCCAGGATGAACTCTGGAGCAGCACTATCACATTGCGGAGAATAGTTCTTCTCTGCAATGCCATCTCGCCGGAGCCGCCGTTTCACGCGTGCGCCTCATCACTCTCACCGGATGTTCTCTGCAATGTTTCCGGTGTTTTCTCAGCGTCGGCAGTCTCTTCCTCGGCCTGCCGCGCCTTCGCCCGCTCCAACAAACTCATCGCCAGCGCCAGCGGACTTGTCCGGCTCTCCGACGCCCCATCCCCTTCGCGCGCCCGCTTGGTCACTTTCAAATCATCCAGGTGGTGGCGCAGCATGCGATCCACCCGTTCCGCCGCTTCCCATTTTTCCTGGGCAATGGCGCGGATGAGTTGCAGACTGTAGATGCCGACCAGTTCCAACTGTACGAAGTCGACGCTCCGATTGAGGGTGAACTCTTCCAGAAAGGCGTCGATGATCTCGGAAAAAATCTTCTTCTTGTCCTCGCCGAAGATGCGAAACGCGAAGATGCCATGATCCAGGCGACCTACGATCGCCCTGGCGTCGGGCCGCTCACCAGGCTGGCGCCCGGTATGGCGTACCCAGGTCTCCACGCCCTTTTGCTCGGTTTGGTTATTGCGTGCCATGCCATCCTCGCTTTTCTGCAACTCGCGGGCGGCGTCGGCAATTTTGCTCAACGCCATCTCAGGGGGAGGGCACGTTTCGTAACGAAACTGCTGATCAGCGAGTATGCTGTTGGCTTTGCCAATAGGCGATGGCCGGTATCACTGGCTGGATATCGTCGCCTGCGTGTATGTAGATCAAGGCGTGGTGGCGTATGCCGATGTCTATCGTGTTCGCGATGACTGTCAGTTGTGAAAAAGGCAATCGTAATATCGTTATCTCAATTCCTTGCATTTCCGCCAGAGCGGTCAGCGCCTCCGTATAGCGGGCATATGGTCGGCCATTGGCATCAGCATCAGTCGCGCGTGGACAGGTCGATGATCAGGCGTATGCCGGCATCAAGCAGGCATTGCTGTCGGGCGCTGTCCGAGGGATATGGGCCAGTGAGAATATTTCCGGGCATGATCCACTGAAGGTCTGGCCAGTGACTGGGGGTTAGGAGGGGCGTTTCTTGCAGGAGGCATTGCACCTGATTGAGCAAATCGACAGGCGAATCGCCTTTTTGAAACCAGGCATCCGCGTCCATTGCCTTGGCATAGACTTCAACCTCGGGGCTGCCACTCATCAAGAGCACTTTCGGGGGCGGTAGGCACTGTTTGGCAGCCACCGCCACGTCTGCTCCCGTCATATCTGGGAGGTGGTAGTCAGTGAGGACTAAGGCATAGGGTCTTGCCGCCAGGGTGGTGAGCGCGTCCTCACCTGTCGCCGCCGTAGTCACCACATAGCCGGCATCCGTCAGCAAGATACCGAGCAATTCGCGAATATCCCGCATACTCCCCGCCTCCTGGTGCTGGGCGTAGAATCGTTGAATCACTATCGGCGTTAGCTATCGAGTTGGTACCGTAATCGGCGATGCGGAAGTCGAGAATTTCCTACGTTTGATGCGCCGATGGCAGCCCGCTGATGGGTCTCTGGGGCAAAAATGTGGAATGCGCTACAGGTTCCGACGCTCTTCAAACGTCGGAACATTCGCCAACAACTGGAAGAGCGCCATATTAATATAGTAGTTCGACTTTCCCATGCGCGCTTTCTGCAAGAAACCGGCATGAGCCAATGCATCGAGATATTTGGCTGCCGTCTGGCGAGAAATTTTCAAATCATTCTCCAGGAACTCTATCTTGGTATACGGATGGAAAAACAGGTTATTCAGCAAGTCCTGACTGTAGAGTTTCGGGAATTCGCTACGGATACGGTGCTTATAATCGAGCATCATCCGACTCATTTGCTGGATAAGTAGGACGGTTTGCCGGCTCGTTTGTTCAACGCCCGTCAACATAAAGAGTACCCACTCTTCCCAGGCGCTTTCGGTACGTACCTGTTGGAGCAGGCGGTAATAATCCGTTTTGTACTGGATAATATAGCGGCTCAGATACAACACCGGAATATCCAGTAGCCCTTGCATCACCAGGTATAGCACGTTCAGTATTCGTCCGGTTCTGCCATTTCCATCGGTGAAGGGGTGAATGGTCTCCAGCTGATAATGCATGACGGCCATCTTTACCAGTGGGTCAGCGTCGGACAACGACGCATCGTTAATATACGCTTCCAGGTTCGTCAGCAGCGACAGAATCGTCTGATAATCCTGGGGGGGCACATAGATCGTTTCGCCGGTCAGATCATTTTGCAACTCGGTACCGGGTAATCTGCGGATACCCGCATCCGTTTTCTTCACTTCCTGATAGATGCTGATAAGATGATTCGTGGTGAGCAGGCCGGTCGTCCGCACAAGTTCAAATCCTCGACGCAGGGCTGACGCGTAATCTCGCACCTCTTTTGCCGACGCGCTGACGAGATACTCGCCCAATTCCTCTTTGAAGAGATCATCATGGGTGGTGATAATATTCTCCACGGCCGAGCTATCCTTCGCCTCTTGCAGTGAAAGCGTGTTGATCAGTATGCCCTGGTTGGGTATGGCTTGAGAGACGCCTTTCAATTCCGCGAGGTAGCGATGTGTGCTCGCCAGCTTCTTCAGGATGGCTTTGCTCTCCACATCGAACGTCGGGGGTAACAATTGCGGTCGGTACTCATTTACCATCAGCTATCCTCTTATCTCTGCGCCTACGTGTTAAAATATCGGTGATATTTTAACACGTAGGCCGGATCATGTAAAAAATACTCAAATTCTTTTACACATCACCCGGATTCTGCAGCCAAATGGGTCGCCGGAGCGTGATTTACAAGAATGGCACGGAAAACAATCTTCACTACGAAGAGGTGGTGCACCATTCCAGAGCAGCCGAATTACAGCAAGCATACCGCTTAACAGGGAGAGATAGGTGGTCTGACCTTCCTGGAACAATCCCCCAGCGAATGCAACACCCGCTCGATGCCGGCGGCATAATCGGCAATGCCGCCATGATCGCGTTAGTCATGCAGCATGACCGCGCGATCAATGGCTTTGCGATAGGTTTGCCGTGTAAGATGTGGGAGTTTCTTAACTGGCTCGCTTTAATCCACGCGCTTTCAGCCGTGCGACGTTCAGGCGGTAACGTAAGTCGAGTTGGAGCCAGAACGTGGCAGAAATTTCAGGAAACGCTTTTTCGAGGCCGAGAGCGGTCTCGGCAGAGATACCCTTGCGGCCATTAATAATCATGTTGATGACTTGGATAGGCCGTCCCATCAGGTCGGCGACCTCCTTTTGTGTCATCCCCCGTGCTTCAATCTCTTCCTTCAAGACCTCGCCAGGGTGTGTGGGGCTGGATGGTACGAGATCATTGTGCATCGCTCGTTTTTGCATAGTCATGCTCCTTCGGCGCATATGGTTATCTTGTACGTTAATGGTAGTCCACCAATTCTATGATCAGGAGGTAATTGCCTTCGTCGTCCCGTTCGATATGAAAGATCAACCGGAACTGGTCATTCATGCGGACGGAATACTGTCCATCTCGATCTCCGTGTAACTTCTCCATGCGCAGACCTTTAATGCCACGTAGCTCCTGCACATCAATAACGGCTGCGATGAGATCGACGACGCGCTGGAAGGCTTTGACCAGGTGTGGATGAATCTTGGTGCTAACTCCGGTTTCATATAGTTCCGCCAAATCATTCGCAGCAAATGAGAATCGCATGACAGCTTCCTTACGTGTTTCACTGTTTCAGTGATACAGGTACATTATCCAGCGCTAGCCGCTGTTTTGTCAAGAGAGATTGGCGACGGTGCGGTGAACTCAGTTTGCGGAGATCGCGTTTATGCTATGATTTAATCAGATGCAGTCCAGTTACCAACTATTCAGATGGCCAACAACAGCCAAGAATGCGCCCATCGGATGATGTCTGCCCCATGTTGTGTCACTCAGAAATGGCCCATTTTGCCTCGGATCGATTTTCTGCAGCCGACAACTGGCACAGAAGCAGATTTCGCGCAGGGTGGCGGTGGAAGAAGGTAAGCGGTGATTAGGGGGCATTGGCGATATAACGCCTGTATAGCATCAATTACGCATCGTATATTTTACATTCACCTCTTCACATAGCGGAAAGTATCGCATATAATACATTTATGTTATTCGACATCGGTACACAAATTCGGCAGGCACGGAAAGATCGTCACCTCACGCAAGCGGCGCTGGCGGCGGCGCTGGGGATGAGCCGCGCCACCATCAGTCAGCTTGAGCACGGGACAGCGCAGGATATAGGCATCCGCAAGGTCATGCGCTTGCTGGAATACCTGGGACTCACCCTGCAGGTGCGTCCGAAAGGGCAGCCGCCGACCCTGGACGAACTGCGCGGGGGAGATGCATCGTGACCATGGCATCCACAGCATTGCTGGTATGGGGAGGGAGACAGCGCGCCGGGCTGTTGGAACGCGAGCCGCGGCAGGAATACGTGTTTGCCTATACCCCGAACGCCTCCGCGCTGGCGCAGGTGTCGCTGACCATGCCGCTGCGCTTGAAAAGCTGGCAAAGCCGCGATCTTCATCCGATCTTTCAGATGAACCTGCCGGAAGGCGCGCTGCTGGACACCATTCGCCGCGCCATCGCCAAAATCGTCGGGGAGGACGACCTTGCGGTGCTGCGCGTGACTGGCGGAAACCAGGTGGGGCGAAACCGCTTTTCACCGCCGGATGGCGATCTGTCCGCTATGCCGGATACTAATGAAGACCTGGATGCGCTGATCAGATATCCTGACACACGCGAATTGTTCCACGATCTGCTGGACCGTTATGCCATGCGCTCGGGCATCCCCGGCATTCAACCCAAGGTCTTACTGGCGGCCCATGAGCGTGGCACGCTGGCGGCAAAGCAATATATTGTCAAATCCTGGGGTACGGAGTACCCCCA
>DASXVL010000343.1:0-9931 GCA_036504255.1 Armatimonadota bacterium
CGCCAATACCTGCAGAGTTGGGGTTTCCACGCGCAAGAGTTTGGCGGCGAGATTGCGTTCAATTTGCCCGGTATCTGTTCGCCAACGGTTCTGGTCGAGATCATCATGGGTGACCGGAGCGTTATTCCAATCACGCAAGGTGTCAATTGCCACGCGAATCGCGGTCTCTTCCGTTAAATTGCGAAAGGCAATGATCTTGCGCTTCGGGTCGATGAAGCCCAGCGCCGCGGTATCCGCGGTGGCGACGGGCAAAAGACCTTTCGTGCGTAGATCAGCTAATGAGAAACTCGGCCAGGATTGCATGGTTTTCGTTGTCGTGGCATCGTAACCGACTCCGCGGAAGGTATAGTTAAATGCTCCGCCGCGCCCCATTTGAAGTTGATAGCCGAGTACCGTATCCATACCATCGGCCATCCCCTGATAGTGCAGGTCGGTATGGCGCTGGTTGGCGAATGCCAAAATCTTGTCGCCGGCCCATTTGCCGCCGCAGGAACGTCCGGAGGTAACCAAGAGATCGAAAGGGTGGGGCGTGGCCGGATCGGTATAGTTGACGACTTTGCTCGTGAATGCCAATTCATACAACGGCGAGATGTAGGACTTCCAGGTGAAGGCGTCCACATTGGAATAGCCGATGCCGACCGTATATTTCGCCGGGGCGACCTCGCCGGACAGAAACAAGCGCGAGGCTTCGGCGACGAGTCCCCACCGGAGTGGATCAAGGTGGATGTCGAAGTACCCGATGGTACGCCGTGCCGTACCCGCGTCGTAGGTAAAGAGGATGAGCGCATCCAGATCAAGGAACGCGCCATAGGCCGCCGCTTCTAACGTGCCCGTGCCCCGGTATGGGTTCGGAAAACAGTAACCGAGTTCGCGTACCACAAGGGGCTTGCCTTGCATGCGCGCCAGGCTGACCGTGGCCGGAAAGGCGTACGTGGCGTTATCGACCAACGGATTTAACAGCGAGAAGTAGGAGGGCATCTTCCATTCATTGCCCGCTGTCCAGCTCGGGTGATCCCAGTAGTAATTAATGCCGGTGTAGTCGGTGACCGCCGCATTCGCCATACCGTCGGGGATGATATCTTGCGCGCCGACGGCGGTAATGGGAATCTTGACACCGATTTCACGTAGGTATGTTCGCATCGTTTGCAGGTAATTCACTTGCAAATCATACGCAAAGAGCGCGCCATCACTGACTCGCACCTGCGATTGCAGCGGCACCGCATTGCCTTGTGGCGGCTCATAGAGCAGTGTCATCACCGGTAACTGCACCGTGGCTTGCTCCAGGCTCTCGCCGGGCATCAGCGCGCACGATTTATTGGCATTCGTCCATGCGGCCGTCAGCGCGGATGTCGTACCATAACGATAGCGGAGCCAGGCATTCCATTGCTGCTGTAAGGCGGTTTTATACGGCTGCTTCAGCGACGCCCAATCGTCATGGCGGATGAATAGGCCATTTTCATCATACATCTCCAGGAAGGCAATGGCCGGATCATCCGCATAGCAGAGTTTGGTATAGGGATTGAGGTGTTCACGCAAAAAGCGGCGGGCGTACTGTTGCTGCAGTTCGATCAAACGTTGGTCGAACACCGCGTACGGCTTGGCGCCACGCCCCAGCGCTTCCCCTGCAGGCACGCCTTCCGTCATGTGGAAGGTGCGGTAATCGTTGAGATCGAGGCAAAGATAAATTCCGCGGATGCGCAGCTTGGCGATCCAATAATCCACTAGGTCCAAACGCTCGGCATTGAACACGGAGGGATTCCTCGGATCAAGGATGCCGTTGACGTCGTCGATATGGTGAATGCGGACCAGGTTAATGCCTGAGCGAGCAAAGAGTTCTACCAGCCGATCAATCTGCGCCTTGTCGATGAAGACGGTGTCTTTGGCAAGATTGACGCCGAAGAAGCGGGCGCGTGTGCCATCGGTATAGGCAAAATGTCCGTTTTTGACGGTGACAAAGCCATGCTTCCCCGCCGGAGCGTCCAAGGAAGCGGAACGATCGACCAGGGTGCTGTCTGGGTACATGGACAGATTGGGGTTTAAGATGGGGCCGCGTTGAATCACGGACGCTAAGTCTGCACTGGCGAACAATGGAAGAGCATTGACCAAACAAAAAAGTACCAGGAACCAGTGTAGACATTTGCCGTGTAAGTGCACGATGATAATCCTAACCTGTCAGTGGAACAATCCTCGATAACGTTGCTTCATTAGTTTACCCGTTCCAGGGAGATAAATCCTGCCAAAGCGACCGCGATGTTACCAGGAATTGCCAGCATCCGCAAAATTCGACGAGAAAAACGCTGCCAACCCGCCTTGCAAGCTGCACGCACGGCTGAATCCGGCCTGGCGGAGCAAGCGTACGGCCTGCCAACTGCGTGCGCCAGTCGAGCAGTAGAGCACCAGCGCATCCGACGACTCCAACTCCGTCATGCGACGGGAGAAGGCCGGGTAGGGAATGAGACTGGCAGCCGGAAAACCGGGATGGCGTTCCTGTTCATGCTCTTCACGAATATCGATGAAGCGTATCTCTTCTCCGGCAGCAAGCCGCGCGCGCAAGGCGTCTGGAGTTATCTCCCAGTCTGCCTCAGCAGCAGTACGCGGCCCCACGCCACAGAACGCCTGATAGTCCATAAGTTCCGTAATCGATGGCGCGACGCCGCAGAGCGGACAATCCGGCGATTGCTGAATACGGACTTCGCGAAAGCGCATGGTCTCGGCGTCGACCATGAGTAGCCGTCCGATTAATGATTCACCGAGATCAAGCAACAGCTTCAGCGTCTCCGTCGCTTGAATCATGCCGATAAGGCCGGGTAGCACCCCGAGCACACCGCCCTCGGCGCAGGTGGGCACGCTCTCCGGCGCGGGCGGTTCCGGAAACAGGCAGCGGTAACAGGGGCCGCGCCGCGCGTCAAAGACGGTCACCTGTCCGGCGAAGCGAAAGATGCTGCCGAAGACCAGGGGTTTGCCCAGCAGCGCACACGCGTCATTGAGCAGGTACCGGGTAGGAAAGTTATCCGTACCATCGACCACGACATCGTAGGTGGCGATGAGCTCGCGCGCATTTTCGGCGGTGATGCGGAGGCGAAGCGGAGTGATGTTCACCAACGGATTGAGCGCATCTAACGCGTCGTGGGCTGATTCCACCTTGGGGCGGCCGACATCAGTAGTGCGATGCAGCACTTGCCGATGTAAGTTCGTCACATCCACGGTATCAGCGTCCGCAATGGCGAGCGTGCCGACACCGGCGGCGGCCAGGTAGAGGGCGACCGGAGAGCCCAACCCTCCTGCGCCGACCAGTAACACGCGCGCACGTTTAAGTCGCTCCTGACCGGCGAGTCCGACCCCGGGTAAGATGAGATGACGGCTGTAACGTAATTCTTCGTCAAAAGTCAGCGGCATAGTGGTAATTATTCGCGTTCACGGCGAGGAACCCCTGCCAAATTACGACTGGCGCTGTGAAACAACCGTGGGAAATGGCGATCATCGTGATGGGAACGGACGGCAACATGGCGCGATACCTTGCCTGTGAATCATCGTTTTTGAAGATTCAGTTGACAAACGAAAGGTACTTGGCGCGATAGGCGGGAAACTAAAAAGTGCGTCGGCTGAAGATTGCGTGTCAGGCTGACGTTGACCTTGCTGATCGCTTGGCCAGCACGCAATAATATGCACTTCATGCCCCGCGAACAACTGTGTTTTGTGGGGCATACGCGTGTTCCTTTGGACGACACCCATGGCGATTTCGTTAAAACAATATTATGAGATCCTGGCGAGATACCTGCGCCCGCAACGGCTGCGCTTTGCTTTGCTAACCGTATTGGTGCTGGCCAGTATCGGGCTGCAGATCGTAAATCCGCAGATCATGCGCTTCTTCATCGACGCCGCCACTAAGGGCAAACCACTCAATGTGCTGACGTTAGCGGCGCTCGCCTTTATCGGCTTGGCGTTGTTACAACAGGTGTTGGCCGTGGGCGCTGCGTACGCCGGGGAATATGTCGGCTGGGTGGCGACCAATACCCTGCGTGAAGACTTGGCGACGCATTGCCTTATGCTGGATATGCACTTCCATCATGAGAAGAGCCCAGGGGAGCTCATTGAGCGCATTGAGAGCGATGCGCTCGAGTTTTCCGTTTTTTTCTCGCAACTGGTGTTGCGGGTCGCCGGGAATATTTTACTGATGCTCGGCATCATGATCGCGCTCTTCCTGGTGGATTGGCGGCTGGGCACTGCGTTTGCCATTTTTGCGCTGGCCACACTGGCGGGGCTGAACGCCGTGCGGAATGTTTCCATCCCCTACCAGAAGGCGGCGCGCGACGCGAATACTGACTTGGCCGGTTTTCTGGAAGAACGCCTGGCCGGTACTGAAGACATCCGTTCCTGTGGCGCGGTCGATTATGTGCTGCGCCAGTTATTCGCGCTGCAAACCGTCATCTACCGTTGCTGGCGCAAATCTGCGCTGATGAATATCTATGTACGTGTCACGGCGGGCATGTTACTGATGTGCGGCTATGGCGTCGCCTTCGTCTTCGGGAGTCAGCTCTACCATGCCGGTGTGATTTCCATTGGCATCGCCTATTTGGTGGTGCACTATACCGGCCTGATCGCCCGTCCGATCCGCGAACTGTCACTGCAAGTGGAAGGGCTGCAAAATATCGGCGCCACCGTCGAACGCATGTCGGAAGTCTTGCGTCAGGAGAGCAGCATCGTGGACGGGCCTGGCGTCGTAGTACCCAGCGAGACTCCCCTCCCACTGGCGTTTGAACATGTCACCTTTGCCTACCACGAAGAGAAGACCATCTTGCATAATGTGTCGTTCCGCATCGAACCCGGTAAGGTACTGGGGCTCTTGGGTCGTACCGGCAGCGGTAAAACCACAATCGCACGCCTGGTCTTCCGCCTCTATGATCCGCAGCAGGGGGCGATTCTCCTACAGGGCACAGATATCAGACAGGCAAAACTCGATACGTTGCGCCACCGCGTGGCCTTTGTCACGCAGGACGTGCAGCTCTTTCAGGCCAGCGTGCGCGATAATATCACCTTCTTTAACCGGTCTATTTCCGACGCCCGCATCATGGAGGTCATTGAGGCAATGGAACTGGGCGAATGGTTCGCCGACTTGCCGGACGGATTAGACACTCGCCTACAAACCGGTGGTCGGAGTCTGTCCGCCGGTGAAGCGCAATTACTGGCGTTCACACGCGTTTTCCTGCGCAATCCCGGGCTTGTCGTACTCGATGAGGCCTCCTCGCGACTCGATCCGGCGACAGAACGGCTGATCGAAAAGGCTATCGATCACTTGCTGGAGAATCGCTCGGCCATCATTATCGCCCATCGCTTGGGGACACTACATCGCGCCGATGACGTGCTGATTCTGGAAGAGGGACGCGTGGCCGAATACGGCAATCGACTTCAGTTGCTCGGCAATACCTCCTCGCGCTTCTATCATCTCCATCAAACAGGGCTTGAGGAGGTGCTGATATGACCGCCATCCACGAAACCATGCCTCCGCGTGTCGGCGCCACAAAAGCGGCGCTGCCCACCTGGTTGATCATCTGGCGCATGATTCGTTTTCGTCCCTGGCTGTGGCTCGGGAATCTGGCCTTTATGTTGTTGCTCATGGCAACCGCACAGGTACCGGGACTGGTTTTGCGTGCGTTCTTTGACCTGCTCACCGCGCAAAGCACGGCGCACTTTGGCGTGTGGGCGCTGGTGGCCTTCATGTTCGCCAGTGAAGCCACCGCCGTCATTGCCATTTCCGGCATGACGCTGGCGAATGTGCCATTCTTTGTGCATACCATGACGCTGCTGCGCCGCAATCTGTTGCGGCATATCTTGCGTCGGCCGGGCGCGTCCGCGCTGCCGGATTCACCCGGGGAGGCGATCAGCCGTTTTCGCGGGGACGTCTTCGAAATCCCGCTGTTCGCCCTCTGGCTGAACGACTTGCAAGGGCTGCTCGCCTTCTGCATCGTGGCGATCATCGTCATGGTGAAAATTAACGCAACCATCACGGCCTTGGCGATCTTGCCATTCATTGTCGTGGGTGTTATCGCGAATGCCACGACGAAACGTATTGAAGAGTATCGCCGGGCCAGTCGCCGGGCGACCGGAATTGTCAGCGGATTCATCGGCGAACTCTTCGGTGCCGTGCAGGCGGTGAAAGTAGCCACGGCGGAACGCGACATCATCGCCCATTTCCACACCCTGAATGAAGACCGGCGCGTGATCTCACTGAAAGACCGCCTGTTTAACGAAATTTTGGTATCGATTTTTCGCAACGCGACCAATATCGGCACTGGGATCGTGCTCATCCTTGCCGGGCAGGCGATGCAGCAACATACCTTCACCGTAGGCGATTTCGCGCTGTTTGTCTTTTACCTGGGGTTCATCAGCGAATTGACCGCCTTTTCCGGTTTACTGGTGGCGCGTTATCAGCAGATCGGCGTCTCGGTTGAACGCATGTACCGATTGATGGAAGGCGCGACGGCGGAGGGGCTGGTGGAGTATTGCGACACCTATCTGGACGGACGGCTCCCCGAGGTTCGCTATGCATCCGCGCATACGTTTGGACCATTACAGGAATTATCCGCCCATCGTCTTTCCTACGTCTATCCCGGGACTGACAACGGCATAAGCGAGGTCGAACTGCATATTCCGCGTGGCTCGTTTACCGTCATCACCGGACGCAACGGCTCGGGGAAGACCACGCTGCTGCGCGTGCTGCTGGGCTTGCTCTCCAAAGACGCCGGAGAGATTCAGTGGAATGGGCATCTCGTCGAGGAGCCGGGCGAATTCTTTATTCCACCGCACTGCGCCTATACTGGCCAGGTGCCACGCTTGTTCAGCGACACGTTGCGTGATAATATCCTCATGGGATTAGAGAAAGATGATGCGGCAATCATTGACGCCCTGCGCCTGGCGGTGCTTGAAGCGGATATGACGCGGCTGGAGGATGGCCTGGAGACGACAGTCGGCCCCAAGGGCGTGAAATTGTCCGGGGGTCAGATTCAGCGGACGGCCGCTGCGCGCATGTTTGTGCGTCAGCCGGATTTGCTGGTCTTCGATGACCTCTCCAGTGCGCTTGATGTCGAAACCGAGCATAAACTCTGGGAGCGCGTCTTCGAACGCGAGGGCGCGACCTGTCTGGTCGTCTCGCACCGTAAAGCGGCGTTGCGTCGAGCGGATCAGATTATCGTGTTAAAAGATGGCCGCATCACGGCGACCGGACCATTGGCGCAGTTGCTGGAGACCAGTGAAGAGATGCAACAGATCTGGCACGGCACGGTCATTCCCGTCGAAACGGGCGATGACTGACCAGTCACAGAGATTTTGCGGCAAGCGGTAACCTCATCGTTACAAACGGTGACATCGTTGAAACGCCGTGCGTCTTATATAGTAGTCAACAACAGTCAACGCCTTGCCGCGGGGATTCCCGCCGTTGCGGCGCAGTGGGTTGGCGCCGCCTGCACTGTAGTAATTATTCGTGAACCTGATGTATAATTACTAACTGTCGCAGATATAGCAGCCATGCTCGTGGAGAGGTCTCAATGGTAAATGTTCGCAGCGCCAGTTTCACCGTCCGTGGGACAATTCAACAACTTCGGAATATCGTCCTCGGCAACCCGTTGCCCTCGTCCGTATCCTTGGAGCATCGCCTCCCCATCATCCTCGCTTTGCCGGTATTTGCCTCTGACGCCTTGTCATCCGTCGCATACGCCACGCAGGAAATCTTGCTGCAGTTCAAAGAGACGCCGACCTCACCGATCAATCCCATTGCCCTGTCCTATTTGATCGGTATCAGCTTGGCGATTGCGATTTTGATTGTCATTGTGGCGACCAGTTACCGGCAGGCGATCCATTTGTACCCTTCAGGCGGTGGGTCGTATTCCGTGTCGCGCGATAATCTGGGGGTGCTACCCGGCCTGGTAGCGGCCGCGTCCCTCTTCGTCGATTACGTATTGACCGTGGCGGTGAGCGTCAGTTCCGGCGTGGAAAACCTGGTGGCGTTTTTTAAATCGTTGCAAGGGACCGTGCACGTTTCCAGCATGACGATATCCATTCCGGTTTTACTGTCCGTGGCCCTCATTCTGGTGATCATGCTGATCAATTTGCGCGGCACGAAGGAGTCCGGTTGGCTCTTCGCGCTGCCCGCGTACACCTTCGTGCTCATGTTGACGCTGGCACTGGGCATGGCCTTCTATCGCATGCTTACCCATTCTTGGGTACCTATCGATGCCGGGCAGGTTGCCGAGACGACAACACATACCCTCAAGGCGATTAGCCTCATCGTGATCCTGCGTGCCTTCTCCAGTGGGTGTTCGGCGCTCACCGGCGTGGAGGCCGTCAGTAATGGCATTTCCGCCTTTGAGCCACCCGAAGCGAAAAACGCGTCCAAGACGCTGCTGGTGCTGATGATTTTGCTGCTCGTCATGTTTTTGGGCTTGGCGTTCGCGACGACCCTTTTTCACATCTTGCCGACGGAAGGCGAGACCGTCATTTCCATGGTGGCGCGTGAGAGTTTTGGCAGCAGTCAAATCGGTACGTTCCTTTCCCTGCTAATGACGTTTGCCACCTTGGCGATTTTGATGATTGCGGCAAACACCAGCTTCGCCGGCTTTCCACGCCTGCTGGCGATCGTAGCCAAAGACGGGTATTCCGCGAAGTCCTTTGCGAATTTAGGGGAACGTCTGGTACATAATCAGGGGATCTTTGTACTGACGGGACTCTCCATGATGCTGATCATCATGTTTCACGCGAAGACCAATGCCTTGATTCCCCTTTACGCCGTCGGCGTATTTATTTGTTTTACGCTGTCACAGTTCGGTATGGCGAAGAAGGCATCGAAATCGAAGGGGAAGGGGTGGCAGCGGACGTTCGCGCTGAATCTCTTCGGCGCCGTGATCACCGGCATTGTTGCCGTTGTGCAAGCATATAGCAAGTTCCACGAGGGCGCATGGATGGTGGTCGTTTTGCTGCCGTTGCTGGTATTGTTCTGTTATACCATTCACCGCCACTATACCTGGTTCGACAAGACGATGACCATCTTGCCGTCTGATTACAATCCCTTATCGATACCGCCTGACCCGATCCTGGTGTTAGTACTGGTCTCGTCTGATATCCATCGCGGTACGCTCGAAGGATTGGATTGTGCGCGCAACCTGGTGTCCGGGCGGAAAGATAGCGAATTGCGGGCGGTGCATATCGAGGTCGATCCGGAAAAAACTGTCCGCTTGCGTACAAAATGGTCGCAACTCGTCGAACCGTATCTGGGCTATCATATCAAATTGGACGTCGTGTCCTCGCCCTACCGCTTAATCACCGAGCCGATCCTTGAATTCTTGGATCAGTCCGACCTGACGCACCCCAACACACGCATTATCATCATTCTGCCGGAGTTTGAGACAGGGTCATTCGTGACGCAGTTCCTCCACAATTTCACCGCGCATCGTTTGCGCAAAATGCTCATGGACCGTCCGAATATCACCATCGTCTCCAGCCGCTACTTCATGCGCCCCAAGGCGTGGCGTGAAGGGCGGGGCGGGCTGACGTATTAGCTTTTGATGCTCGCTCGCTCGCACAAAGCCGCCCCTCCTGTTCTCGGAGGGGCGGCTTTGTTGCCGTGTATTGCGCAGGTATTCAAGCGCCGGGGGGCGAAAGATACGCATGGGGTACCGGCGCTTGGTACCCGACTCACGCTGACGCGAGGCCTCCATGCGTATCCTGCATACCGCGGACTGGCACCTGGGACGCTTGTTCTACCAGTTGCATCTCACCGAGGATCAATCCTATCTCCTTGACCAGTTTGTCGCGCTCGTGCGCGATGTACGTCCGCACGTGATTCTCGTGTCCGGTGATATCTACGACCGGGCCGTGCCGCCGCCGGAAGCGGTGGCGCTGTTGAATGACGTATTTTCCCGTTTAGTTCTCGATTGTGCCG
>DASXVL010000344.1:0-1844 GCA_036504255.1 Armatimonadota bacterium
GGAGATCTTCACGAAGATCATCGGTGGGGCGTTCGCGAAAATGAATACGGCGGCGCGCGGGCTGGAAGAATTGCCGGTACCGCCCCGCGAGAAAATTCGTCTGGCCATCGTGCAGCTTTTACGCAGCATCGAAGAGAGCGAGGACTTCGCCCGCACGGTGCTGCTCATCGCGCAGGCGGGCATCTCGGACGCCACCCCGGCGGAAGCGCGGGCGGTCATCCACGCGGAAAGCGGTCTCCCCTATGCCGTCATCGCGCGTATTATGCGCGCCGGCCAGCGCGACGGGTCGATCAAGCCCTATGACGCCGGGGAGTTGTCCATGGTCTTTTGGACCACCATTAAGGGCCTGGCGCTGCACCGCGCCGTGAACGGCGCGGCATTCAAAGCGCCGGATGCGCGTATCCTGACCAGCATGTTCTTTACCGAAGCATCACAAGGAGACACCCATGGGTAATCACGAGCTACACGAGCCGACGCCTACCGTGGTCAGCACCCGGTATGGGCGCGTGGAATATGCCGAATTCGGCGCGGGACCGGCGGTGCTCGCCCTACATGGCGCGATGGGCGGCTACGATCAGAGCCTGCTGCTAGCGCGCACCATCGGCGACGCGGGGTACCGCTACATTGCCGTCTCCCGCCCGGGCTACCTGGGCACCCCGCTGAGCTCCGGCAAGACGCCGATGCAACAGGCCGACCTGTGCGCGGAGTTGCTCGATGCGCTCCATATCCGGACGGCGGCGGTGATGGCGGTCTCCGGCGGCGGCCCCTGCGCGCTGCAGTTCGCCCTGCGTCACCAGCAACGCTGTCGTGGTTTGGTGTTGGTGTCCACCTGTGGTGAGAAAGTCAACACGCCCATCCCCTTCTCATTTCATCTCACCCGGCTGCTCGTGCGCTGGCCGGCCTGCGCCAACGCGATGCAAAAGAAAGCGCTGGCGAATATCGAGCAGATGGCCAGCCGTTCGATCGCCAACCCCGTGCTCCGCGCGCGCACCTTGCAGGACCCGGACGCCGGACCGCTCTTCACCGCGCTGCTGACCAGCACCTGCGAACACATGGCGCAGCGCATGCCGGGCACGGAGAACGACATCGCCATCACCCGCACCACCGACTACCGGCTGGAAGAGATCGCCGTGCCGACCTTGATCGTACACGGCACGGCGGACAGCATGGTGCCCTTCGCACAGCACGCCAGGGCGCTGGCCAGTCGCATCCCCGGCGCGGAGCTCCTCGCCATCGAAGGTGGCGAGCACGTCTCCATCTTCACCCATCGCCCGGAAGTCAAGGCGCGTGTCGCACCCTTCCTCCACGCGCATGCCTCGTTTGCCGGTAACGCTACGGCGAGCACGGAATAGTTTTGGCGCGCAACCGGGACCAACGACACCACCCTCCCCACGGTAGGCAGGGAGGGTGGCGTATCGTATTACACTACACTTGAATTAGCGCTGGTACGCACGATGGCCATAGTGGCCACTGCCGTGATGCCGATGACCTTTCCAGTTGGCGCCCGCCTTACGGCAGTCCTTGCCGTAGCCACGGTGATACTGGCGTGTGCCGCCGATACGCACGAAGGTATTCGGCGTCTTCACCGCAACCACGATCGACGGTCGCTGTCGCTCAGCTTCCCCACGATCCCTGACCGGGCCGGCGGCAAATGACGCGCCCAGCGCGGACAGCAACATGGCGCCGGTGACGCCAAGTAAGATGAACTTTTTCATATCTTCTCTCCTCTATCACAAGACCGTGATAATAGATAGATACCGAAAAAGCTCACGAACAGCTCAACACCGGCTCATGGTTTGCGCAATTTCTAGCAGCCTGATGCCCTCGGCCTTGGGCATCAGGCT
>DASXVL010000345.1:0-5823 GCA_036504255.1 Armatimonadota bacterium
CGGGGCATGACCCGACGCACGAAGTGACGTCGCTGCTGGTGCAGTTGCACCAGCCCGCCGGACGCTTCCGCCTCAATCAGGATCTGAACGCGCATTCCACCGCCGCGGCGGTGAGCCCGGTGGAAGAGATCGACAAGCTGGCGCGCACGTTCATCGCGCCCTTGCAGGGCGTCTTGCTGTTAGTGGCGTACCTGGTGGTGTTTGTCTCCGCGCTGTCGATTCTCATCAGTCTCTATCTGACCATTCATCAGCGCCGTCGCGATATGGCCATTATGCGCTCGCTGGGGGCGACGCGCGCGGATATCTTCCGCCTGGTGACCTGTGAGGCGGCGATCATATCCGGACTCGGTGTCATCATCGGCTGGGCCATCGGGCACGGCGCGATTGGCGCCTGCAGCCCGCTGGTGTTGACGCACTACGGCATTTCGTTGAACGCGCTGCAATGGCAACCGGTGGAGTGCGTCATCGCCGTCAGTGTGTGGGGCATGGGCATAGTGGCCGGGCTGCTGCCCGCCATGGTGGCGTACCGTTTGCCGGTCGCCGAAACGTTAGTACGGGAGTAAGGGAAAGATGGTAACGTCATATCAACAACAACGCCAGCGTAAAAAACGTCTGACGCTGATATTCGGCCTGCTGTTTGCCGTGGTGGTGGTCGGTGGGGCGCTGTCGCAAGTGCTCGGCGCGCCGCCGGGCTATGCATCCAAGCCCCCGGTGGGGCAATTCGCGCCGATCAATTGGCAGGCCATGATGCTGGGGCAGTGGGCGTATGGAAAGAAACCGGTCGTCCCCGCCGCTGTCCAGACACTGAACGGTCAAATGGTCACCGCGCGCGGCTATCTGCTCCCCTTGCACAGCCCGGGCGTGGCGTCGCAGTTCTTTATCGCGCCCAAGCCGCGTGGGTGTTATTTCTGTAGTCCGCCGGCGGCTTCGGAAGTGGTACAGGTGAATATTGCCGGCGGCAAACAGTTGCCCCCGACGATGTGGATGGTGAATGTCTACGGTAAACTGCGCGTGGCCACCGGCGCGCCGAGCGATCAGGTGTTATACGTGATCGATGATGCGACGTTACTGGTCAAGCATATTTAGCTTGGTCTGAACCGTGATTTGCTTGATTCAAGGATGACTTGATAGAGTGTATCATCCCCTCAAGCAATCCTAAAAATCATGAAAATCAAGGTTCAGACAGCGATCCGTCGAATCTTTAGAGACAATTAGTGTTACGAAAGAGGCTTCGCTGATGATATGGCATTTCGGTCTCCCGCAGGCACTGACGTTGCTTAGTTGTTGTCTGTTGCTTACGGCAGGAGCAGGCGTTGCGTCAGCGCTTGGGAAGTATCTGTTGTTCGATGATTTCGAAACGGAAGGCTGGAAAAGTATCCCCTGGACGGGCGCCTGGCAGGAACAGGAAAGCTACCCCATGCGCACCAATACGCAGGCACACAGCGGCCAATATTGCTTGGCCGCGAAAAACGGTGTCTGGGAGAGCCCGCGATTTCCCGTCACGCCGTTTCATTACTATCAGCTCGATTTCTACTCCATGATCACGCCGTCAGGGCCATGGTCCGGGCACTGGGCAGCCTTTTTCTACGACAAGGACGGTATGCTCTTGCCGGATCACTATTCGTCCATCGATGCCTCACACGGCTGGTTGCAGAATAGTTACTGTTTTCGCGCCAAGGTGAACGCGGCGTCGTGCGCCATCCGTCTGCACCCGGAAGGCACCGACACGTTATACATCGATGATATCGCCGTCCGCGAAGTGAGCCGTGCAGCGGCGACACGATGGGCGGATGCGTATTACGCGCAAATCCCCCCGGTGTCACTTACCGCCGCACCGGAGCGCTGCGCGCACCTGCCCCGGACGATGGCGCGCCTGCGTGATGGCGGCACGCTGCGTATCGTGATGCTCGGCGACAGCATTATCAATGATACCGGCACGGCCCCCTACGACCTGCTGGTCGAGCGGATGTACCCGAAAGCGCGCCTGGAAGTGATCACGTCCGTTCGCGGCGGTGGCAGTTGCGGCTATTACCAGCAAGAAAACCGCGTGAAGAATTGGGTGTTGGATTACCAGCCCGACCTGGTCATGATCGGCGGCATCAGTAATGACAGTGCAGAGTCAGTGCGTGAGGTGATACGCCAGATTCGCGCCAAATCGGCGGTGGAAATACTCGTGATGAGCGGCTGCGTCTCCAGCGAGAAGTACAACCCGCGCACCGTAGCGGGACTGACCGCCATTGAGCCGGGCGCTAACGATTACCGGAGCCAACTCGCGCGTGGCGCGGAGGAAGCGCAGGTGGAGTTCCTTGATATGACTGCCGCCTGGGCGCAATATATCCTCGCGACGGACAAGCCATATGAATGGTTTCAGCGTGACCGCATCCATGCGAATGACCGCGGCCGTGCGGTACTCTCGCGCATTTTGGAACGCTATTTCGCGCCGAAATAGGTTGTCTGCACCGTGATTATTGGGATTCAAGGATTGCTTGATGGGGACGTAGGCACATCCCATCAAGCAATCCTTAAATCAAGCAAATCACGGTGCAGACAACTTACGGGTTCATCACCTGCCCGCCGGTGATATTGAGGGCCTGGCCGGTCATGTAGCTGCTGGCGTCGCTGGCGAGGAAGACGACGGCGTTACAGACGTCCTCGTACTTGCACCCACGGCCGAGGGGTACCTGGCCCTCGTAGTGCTTCTTGACATCCTCCACGCTCATGCCGCGATTCTTGGCGTACTGCTCGAACAGGCTGCCCTGCCAGAGCGTGCCGTCGAGCAGGTTGCCCGGACAGACGGCGTTGGCGCGCGCGCCGAAGGGGGCCAGTTCCAACGCGACGGACTGGATGAGGCCGATGGCGCCGAACTTGGAGGAGGCGTAGGCGCTGCTGCGGAAGGAGCCGCGTTTGCCGGATTTCGAGTTGACGGCGACAATGGCGCCGCTCTTCTGCTTGATGAATTCGCGGGCGGCATATTTGCAGCAGATCATGTTGCCGATCAAATTGACTTCAATGACTTTGCGCCACTTGTTCACGTCGGCGTCTTCGATGGGCTCGGCGATGAGGATACCGGCGTTCGGTACCATAATGTCGAGCTTGCCGTATTTCTCCACCGTGGCGGCGACCATGGCGGCGACCTGCTCTTCTTTGGTGACATCGACGACAAACGGCATGCCGTCCGGCAGCGAGGCGGCGACGTTGGTGGCCGCTTCCCCGTTCATGTCGGCGACGACGACTTTGCACCCTTCATCCGCGAGGCGGCGGGCGATGGCTTCACCCAATCCCTGGCCCGCGCCGGTGATAATGGCGACTTTTCCCTGTAAATCGTTCATGGTAATTCCTCGTGTAATTCTTTACCTTCGCTCCTCTCCCCGCGGGAGAGGGGCGAAGGCAACTAGGCTGGCAGTTGCAGTTTCAAGCGCAGCAGTTCATTTTCCGCTTCGATGGTCCAGTATTTGCCATCGCGCAGCTTGGCGGCGACGGTGGGCATGACGTCTTTCAACTCGTGCAACTGGATGATGGGCATGTCTTCGATTTGCTGGTAGATGACGATCTTGCCGGGGATGGCTTGTCCCTTCACCAGTTCCAGCCCATGATAGACGGCGTTCAGGCCGCCGATGGCCGCTACGGCGTTGGCGGTGAGCAGTTCGCCGCTTTCCGCCATGCGCAGGGTTTCCACCATGTCGGAGATTTTGGAACCCGAGCTGCCGACCCAGCGGATGTTGCGCAGGTAGACGTCATCGAGCGCGAGCGTGCACTGCGTGCCGCGCACCACGCCGGCGAAGATATTGAGCAAGCCGCCGTCCGCGGTGTGCGCCGCCGCCTGTTTCACCAGCATCGGCACCGGCACCAGGGCGACCACGTCGTCAAAGCCGCGCCCGCCGGTCAGCTCGCGCAGTTTGGCCTCGAAATCCTCGGGGGAGAAGTCCTTCGGGTTGAGCACGATGAGCGTGCGTCCGTGCGCTTCCGCCGCCGGGATGAAGCGTTCGCGCAGTTCCTGTAAACGGGCCGGGTCGATGTCGGAGGCGACGATGAGCGCCGGGCCGTTCGGCATCTCGCAGGCGCGCTGCACGTGCATCTGCCCCATGGGGCCGCCCGCGCCGAGCAGCCAGGCGGAGCCGCCGGCTTTTAATTCGGTGGTGGCGCGGTGGCTGGTGTAGGACGCGCCGATATCGGTGCCCTTGTTGCCCACGTAGTACCAGTCATCATAATGGATGCGGCCCACGTCGACGGACAGCTCGCGGCTGGTGGGCTGGTCGCAGACAATGTTGCACAGGCCGCCGCGTCCGAGCTTGGCGGCGAGTTTTTCCAGGCAGTCATCGTTGACTTTGCCGCAGACGATGATGTCGTCGAACCCGGCTCCCGCCGTATAGGTCTCGACGAGGGCGTCCGGGCCGCCGCACTGGCCGTTGCAGCCGACCTCGCTGACTTCCGCGCCGGTGGCCTTCACCGCGGCGAGCAGGTCAGCGGGCAGTGCCACGGCGACGATCTTGGCGGGGATGTTTGTCGTGAACGTCTCGCCGAGGGTGAGCGCGTCCGCGCCCTCACCGCCGACCATCAGGCAGATGCCGCCGTTTTTCACGCCCTGGCGATAGTTGAGCACATAGGAGTGCACCACGCAGGCCCAGGGTTCGGTGAGCGCCGCTTGCGCGTAGCCGGTGCCTTCCGCAATGGGAAGGAGGTAGCAGCCGTCGTCGCCGTTCAAAATCTCCCAGCCCATGGTCTCATACTGGGTGAGGGCGCCGGGCAGCGCGTAGCCGTAGGCGCGCGTCTGGCCGTTGATATAGATGTCGGCCTGCACCACGAAGCGCTGGCCCACGGAGAATTTGTCTTTCAGGTTGTCGCCGACCTTCACCACGGTCACCACCGATTCGTGGCCCATGATCACCGGGTCCACGGCGATGTCGCGCTTAATGCGGATGTGCTCGCCACCCTGGGTGATGATTTTGATGTCGCTGAAGCAGAGCCCGGTGGCGTCGCAGCGTACCAGCAACTCATCGGCGTTATTGGTGGGCACGGTGTTCTCGACGGGCAGTTGATCCTTGCCGAGGTTTTCCAGGCCGACACCGTAGAGAAACCACGAATGTTGCTGCGTGGGAATCGCATGTTCGACCGCACGAAAGCGTTGTAAGACGTCGCTCATTGATCGTTCCTTTCAAATAAGCCCGCTCCCAGGAGGAGGGAGGGGGAAGGTGCCATTCGTTATGACTTGCCGCCGATGATTTGCTCGCGGAATTTTTCATCGGGACGGGTAAAGATACGCTTGACTTGCCCGGGCGTCAGGCCGGTAACGCCGCCGCAGGCCATGGCGCCCGCGATAACGCGGGCGGTTTTCGCCCACATGAGCGAACAACTGATGACCTGTTGCGCGGTTGCGCCCACGGCGAAGAGGCCATGGCTTTGCAGCAAAATCGCTTTGGGCGCCATATTGTTAACGTCCATCCAGGCGTTCACGCGGTCACGCACCAGGCGCGCCAGCGGCAGGCCGGGATCGCTGTACGGGACAAAGACCGGCGAGGGGCCGCAGCAGACGATCTGGTCAGGGAAGAGGGCCATGCCGGTGAGCTCTTCCGCGCGCGTCGAACAGAGCAAGGCGTTGACGGCGGTGGGATGGCTGTGCCCGACGAAATTGATGCCGGGGATGCCGAGCAGAAAGGCGTGCATCATCGCTTCGATGGAGGGGCGACGGCCGGGATTGCCGAGGCAGACGCTCATGAGCGCGTCGAGAATCTCGGCGTCGCTCTGCATGTCGCGCCCGAGCAGGGCTTCCGTCGCCGTGCGGTCGAGCAGCGCGAAGCCGCTCTCGTCAATGGTGCGCAGCATGCT
>DASXVL010000346.1:0-10631 GCA_036504255.1 Armatimonadota bacterium
TTCGACGAGGGCGATTACGGCACGCCGGAGCGCGATTGGGACGACACGGTGCTCACCGTCGGCGCCTTTGCGCGTCCCATTGAGGCCTGCCAATCGGTCGGCGCGGAGAGCTGGGGCTATCGCGCGGACGAAGACTACTACACCCCCGCCCACCTCATCGGCAGCATCGACCGCTACCTGGCCAAGGGGGCAAACTATCTGCTCAACGTGGGGCCACAGCCCGACGGCCGCATCGGTGAGGAAAGCGCCGCGCGCCTGCGCGCCTGCGGTGCGTGGTATCGGCACGTGCGCGAAGCGCTGGCCGACGCCGAACCGCTGCCCGCGTGCATCGACCATGCGGGGGTGTTGGCCACCCGGCGCGATAACACGCTCTACCTGCACCTCAACCCCTCACCCATCACCACCGGCTTCTCGCTCAAGCCGCTGCGCACGCTGCCGCGCCGCGCCACCATCCTCAACACCGGCGCGCCTGCCGACCTTACCCTCGACGTGCTACCCAGTCAGTGGGGCGAAAACGTCCCCTACCTGCACTTGCGCCACCTTCCGGTCGCACGCGCTGCCGAGGAAACTTTGGTGGTGAAGCTGGAATATGATGACTGGCCGCTGTGCTGATAGGCAGAGAGCCCCGCTACCTTTGCCACTCGCACGCCGCTATCGCGTGAGGCATATCCGGTCATGCACATAAAAACAATTTCCTTTCCTCCCCTTCACCGGCAGGGACCGAGCGCTGGGTGAGGAATACAATAGCGGCTAGCTGCCCACAGATAAGGTAGCTAAGCCAAATTATCCCCTGACTCCCTGGAGGATCGTGATGTCCGTTGTGGATCAATCTCTGCGCGCGCCGTTTGCGGCGATGTCAGCGCAGATGCAGTATGTGCTCGACCGCTTTGACGCGGAGGCGCAGTTTGCCGAGGCGTTGTGTGTCTTGCATCCCGCACAAGCGGCGGCCTGGGGGCCGTTGCTGGCGGAGGCGCGGGCGACCATGAGCGCGGCCGTCGCGCAGGGAAGCCTGGAGGCGTTGCGCGCGGCGCTGGGCGCGGCGGAAACGACGCTGGCCCCGCTGGGGGCGACGGCGAAGGGCTACACGCTGCACGGCGTGGGACACGCCCATATCGATATGAACTGGATGTGGTCGTGGCCGGAGACGGTGGCGATCATCAACGATTCCTTCAGCACCATGTTGCGGCTGATGGATGAATTCCCCGACTTCACCTTCTCGCAGAGCCAGGCGAGCACCTACGCGGCCATGGAGCGCCATAACCCGGCGCTGCTCGAACGCATCGCCGCGCGCGTGCGCGAAGGGCGCTGGGAGGTGACGGCGAGCCATTGGGTGGAAGGCGAGAAGAACATCGCCGGTGGGGAAAGCCTCTGCCGCCACCTGCTCTATACGCGCGCCTACATGCAGCAGCTCTTCGGCCTTGCGCCGGAGGATGTGACCATCGACTGGGCGCCCGACACCTTCGGCCACCCGGCGAGCATGCCCACCTACCTGACGCGCGGCGGGGTAAAGTACAGCTACCTGCACCGCCCGGGCTGCTATACCGCGCCCAGGCCCGAGCTCTTCTGGTGGCAAGCGCCGGACGGCGCGCGCGTGCTGGTGCGCAACGACATGAAGCAGGGCTATAACGGGCGCATTTACCCCGGCGTCATCGCCCCCATGATCGACTATCTCAAGCTGACGCAGGCGCAGGATTACATGGTCGTCTACGGCGTGGGCGACCACGGCGGCGGCCCCACGCGCCGCGACTTGCGCTGCGCGGTGGATATGGCGAGCTGGCCCATCTTCCCGGTGGTGAAATTCTCCACGGCGGCGGCGTATTTCCAACAGGTCGAGAAGCTGGGCGATACGCTGCCCACGCACATCGGCGAGTTGAATACGGAAGTCACCGGCTGCTACACCACGCAGACACTCATTAAAAAATGCAACCGGTTCGGCGAAGCGCGCCTCTACGACGCCGAGGTGGCGGCGAGCGTGGCGCACGCCGGTTTCGGCCAGCCCTACGCGCAGGACCTCTTCGTCGAGGCGTGGCGCGACACGCTGTTTAACCATTTTCACGATATCCTGCCCGGCAGCGGCGTGCATGACACGCGCACCTACACGCACGGGCTCTTCCAGAAGACGATGGCCACCACCGGGCAGATCGAGACGCAGGCGCTGCGCCGCTTGGCGGCGGAGATCGACACCAGCGCAGCGGCGAGTGCGGCGTTACCGGAACTGCCGCCCACGTTCGGCGGCTGGGGCCTGGGCGCCGGGGTCGGCTTCAACACCAAGGACGGTGGGCTGGCGGGTTACGAACCGCTCGGCGCGGGGCATCGCCCCATCATGCTCTTCAACCCGCTCGCCTGGGAGCGCCGCGACGTGGCGCAAGTACAGGTGTGGGACCAGGCGCAGGGTGTCGACACGCGCCCGCTGCACGAGCGCAGCTACAGCGCGGAAGGCCCGGACGGCGTGCGCGTGCCCGCGCAGGTGGTTACACATGGCAACTACTGGGGGCATGAGTACGTCACGCTCACCTTCCCCGTCACCGTGCCCGGCCTCGGCTACGCACTCTACATTGTGCGTGAAGAAGACATCCCCGCCAGCGCCGCGTCTACCCTGGCGCACTTGGGCTACACGCACCACTGTTACTACTTACCGGCCGAGCGCGGCGAGTTGGGGCTGGAAAACGGCGCGTTGCGCGTGGAGATCGATCCGCACACCGGCGGCATCCGCCACCTGGTGGAGAAGGCGAGCGGCGCGGAGATCGTCAGCGACGCCCCGCTGCTGGAATACGCGGTGGAGCGCCGCCACGGCATGACGGCGTGGACCATCGCCCACACCGGCGCGCCCGAGTACCCGCAGGTGGTGGAGATTCGCCGCGGGCAGTTGGGGCCGCACAGCATCACCCTCGACGTGGAAATGCGCATCCACGAGTCGAACTTCACGCTCACCTACGAACTGCGCGAGGGTGATCCGCGTCTCTACCTGCACCTGCGCGGCGTCTGGTTCCAGCGCGGCACGCCGGAGACGGGCATTCCCAGCCTCAGCGCCGTGTTCCCGCTCAATCTGCAGGACACCGCCGGGCGCTACGAGATTCCCTTCGGCGCGCTCGACCGCCCGTACAACAACGGCGACGAACTGCCCGCGTTGGAGTGGGCGCAGGTCACCGGCACGCTCGACGGCACGGCGGCAGGCTGCCTGCTCATGAATGACAGTAAGCACGGCTACGCGCTCGACGGCAACGTGCTGCGCCTCTCGCTCATCCGCAGCCCCTACGACCCCGACATCTTGCCGGAGGTGATGGAGCACGAGGTGCACCTGGCGCTGCTGCCCTTCACCGGCACGCACAGCAGCGACGCCGCCACCCGCGCCGCGCGCGAGTTGAACCACCCGCTGCGCGTCATCGCCACCGACGTACACACCGGCACGCTGCCCGCGCAGGAGAGCTTTGCCGCCATCACCCCTGCCAACGTCATCCTCTCCGGCCTGAAACGCGCGGAGGACGGCAGCGGCCTCATCGTGCGCGTCTATGACATCGCCGGACAGGCCACCACCGCCGAAATCACCCTCCACCCCACCCTGCTCGGCCGCCTCGTCTCCGCGCAGGAAGTAGACCTGCTGGAACGCCCCCTCGCCGCCTCCAGCGCCAAGACGCAGGGGCAAACGGTGACCGTCACCGTCCCAGCGCGCGGCATCGCCAGCGTGTTGCTTCGGTTAGGGTAATGGGTCTTCCTGGGGGCAGGTGATACCGCCTGTCCCCAGGCAATCAGCCGTGTTCCCAATGGGGATAATTCTGCCCAAAGCAATAAGGCTCGTATCAGTCTAATATGGACAAGTTGTCTCCCTAATGGTTGTCAATTATGATAGCCTTTGGGGGGATGTGCATTGGACTGAATGCGTTTTGTGCGCTTGTGAAATTCGAGGCATTCGCTTGGAAGCCATTGACTGTGTTGGCGATGAGCGATGAGTTGATAGACGACTTGACGCCCGTCGTAATATCTTATACGGTTGTACGGAGCCGGTTTCGCTGGTCAAAGAGCCCGTCAGTGCCCCTTTTGATGCTTCACACGATACACGGGGCTGACAAGGCAAAACACACAATAGAGTGTAGCGATAATCCGTATTATCACCGCCGCGAAAAGACAACGGGGCAATCGACATTTTTTGTGAAGTGAGGATGTATTCGATGGTCGTAATGGAACGGTGTACTGTGAAACCGGTATTTTATTGGTACCATATCCTCTGGATTAGTTGTCTCCAACTCTGTCTGGTGCTGTCCCCGGCGGATGCTGACAGCCATCTCATCCCACACGCTGCTGAACAGGTGCAAATCGCTTCGAACACCACACAGCCTTCCGTCTGGGATCTTGCTCCGGCAATTCCAACGCCAACAGCTCTGGACCGTTTAGCAAAGGCCAAAGATGTTGGCAATGTTGTCATGGTTCTTGATGATATGCGCGATGTCTTCTACCCTGATGGATCCTTTGAAGAGTATCGACATGTCCTTATCAAAGCAAATGCATCAGCAGAGTGCTCATTCGATTTTGAAGAGGTCAAAGAATTAGAAGGATTTGTCATAAAAGCTGATGGTACCACCCGGCAGATCATTAAGGGTTCGGTGGGTGGAAATCAACAGATATCTCTCGATCCCGGCGATCTACTGGAGATGAAAACTCATAGTTATAATCTGCCGACTGTTTCAGGTAGACCCGGAGTATTTTCATCACATAAGAAGTTTTCATTTGGGATGCCTGTGTTGCTATCACGTTTTGTGGTGGTCACTCCAGCAAACTGGCGTCGCTTTTCAACCTTAACGCACGGTACTGTGCCGACTCCGACCATGCGAGAAACGCATGGCTGGCGTATTGCTGAATGGTGTGCGACGGATGTCCCAGCGATGTGCGTAGAAGAAATGTCGCCAGCCGAGATGGATTATGCGGATTGGGTTCAGCTCTCCAACTTGAAGTCTTGGCGAGAAGCAGTACGCATATTGCACGGTAGTTTCATCAGCGCAAGCCGGCCTGACAAGAGTGTGCGCGATATGGCGAACGCATTAATTCAAGACGCACATAGCGAGCACGAGAAAATTCGCCGATTAGCCAATTTCGTGATCAATCAAATCAAGTACCGAATTCATGCCAGTTATGAACCAGCACAGGCCTCACTGGTGCTACGCGAGCGGCAGGGCGACTGTAAAGATAAATCTACGCTTCTTATCGCACTGCTGGCGGCGGTGAACATCAAGGCGGATGCAGTACTATTACCAACCAGATCAAACGCTATGAATAAATATCTACCCAACTATTCCTTTTGGGACCATACAGTCACCCTGGTGCATGCATCCAACGGTACAGTGTGGATTGACACGACGCTTGAGACGCCGATAGACCTTGGCATTTTACCCTATCCGTATACGGGCGTGCCAGCGTTAATCATGAACGACACGACAACCGACCTCATTCAGACACCGATTTCTTCTGTCGAGCTAAATACGGAAACGTACGATTTCCATTTGACATTGGACAAGGCTGGGAACCTCAGTGGGTGGCTCGAGTTACAGGCCACAGGCAATCGCGGTTGGGTTGGCAGAGAGGTCTATAAAGGGTACGCATCGGATACCACAAAAGCCCTCGAAGCATTCTGTAAAAATATCGATGCAACGGCCACGTGTGAGGCTGGATCTATCACTGGCATACTCGATTCTGTAACGCCATTTCGTATCAACATGAAATTCACTGTTCCCAATAAAGCGAAGCGCCAGGGCGATAACTTACTGATGGCCTTACCGGTTATTGCCATCGCTCCATTACTAAATGGAGCGCCGCGAAAAATGGACGCTGAGATACCACAAACTTACGGAAAGTATTGCGCGACGATCCATCTGCAATTGCCTGACGGTTATACAGTAGAAAAGTTGCCGAAACAGCAGGTTACCTCACCATGGGGTTCCTACATGGAAACCGCAACACTGCAAGGCAACATGCTTACGGTGCAGTGGGAAGCGACGCAAACCGTGTTGCGCGTCCCGGTGACTGAAACGGCACAGTATTACAAATTTATGTGTGACATGTATCAAGCAAGCGAAGCGTTATTGGAGCTAAAAACAATAGAGTTAACTCCTACGGCAACACAAGCATCGGCGCACTAGTGCCATGCAATATTCCAAGCGATAGGCTTTAAAGTGACGTTTCGTAGTAATGCAGAAGATGACCCTTGATTTCACACACGGTTTATATGCAAGGACTTCAGTCATCCCGCTGGGACTTAACGCTTCTTGGGCACATAATGAGTCCTAGCAGGACGACTGAATCCCCTGTCCCATATCGATATATCGCTAGTAGCACAAAGGAGTTCATGATGACACAGTCTTTGAAAACTGGCGCGCTTTTTATTAACCGGAAACAGGGTCAAAGATTGGACTTCAAGATTCGCATTGCGGCTTGGCTGGTGATTGCATTTACCGTCTTCAGTCTGCTCTATAACCTGACGACCTCACCTATCGCTGTTGAAACGAGCATGATAGCGATGTTGACGGTCAACCTGTTGATGATCGCTTGCGCTATCGGCACATTGTATCGGCAGCCCGGCGCCTATGGCGTGCTGCTCACGCTGGTCATCATCGGTTTCATTATTGCCGTGGTTGCCGTTTCGGCTCCCCATCCAGGATGGTATGCGCGGTTCATCGTCACATTCTGGTTCGTCGTGGGCGTACTGCTCATCCTGGGAGTATCCCTGCCGGCGCGGGCAGAGGAGAACCGAGACGATCTCGACGACACAGACGGTGGCTAGGGTTGAGATACTGACGAAAATTCATCTCATGAATTGAGGATGTGCCGGTGAACTCCTCGACCATGACTACAGCACCAATCGCCACACGCTTGAGTGCTTGCCTGCTTGGCGCGGCGGTCGGGGATGCCCTCGGTTTGCCGCGCGAAGGGCTCACACGCCAGCGGGCAGCGCTTACGACCGTAGCTACTACGGCGGTGATGCCCATCGAGCCTGGTCGGGTCTGTCGCCTTGCCGATCTCCCGCTCCGCCGGGGTGAACGCCTGTAAATGCAAGCTATCGATGTTTTGTGGAAGGAGAACCATCATGCGTAAAGGGACATTCGGACGCACAGTTTTCGCTTTGGTCATGTTGTTAGGGATGGCGACGGCTGGTTTGGCGCAGATCTTCGGCGGCGTCCCGCCCCAGGACGCCCAACCGACCCCCTGGGTCGGGCCGGGCTATGGGACGCAGGTCTACACCATCGAATTGAAGTATCTCACCCCAGATGAAGTCATCGTGATTCTGCACGACCAGAAGTACAAAGAGTTTTTGCCGCCTGGGATCATTATGACCGGCGTAAACGGTACGCAGACGCTGCTGGTGAAAACGGATTCCAATTCCATGATGACGGTGACGCGGCTCATCTCGATCTTTGATGTGCCGCAAGCGCGTTATGCCGCGACCGTCACGCTGGTCTATACCGCGACGGCGGACGATATCCCCACGGGGCCGCTACCCGAGGCGCAATTCACGGCGCTGGTGAAACAGTGGATTACCACGCGGCAGGCCAGCGTGCTGGTCCTACCCGAGACACCGCTCCGGCAAGTGCAAACACAGTTGATTCCCGTGCCGCCGTTTGCCCCAGAGATTGGCCTGATCTCGCTAAGCAGCAAAGCAAAAAATCGCTCTGACACAAAAGACTTCTCATTCGAGTTGTCGTTTTTCGGTCCCGGGACCCAGCTCAGCAAGTCTGCGAATGGGATGGTCAGAATTACCAGTGACAAGGTGGTGTCAATGCCTATCAATAGCATCCGACCAGGCGAAGTGACTGCCCAGTCGCTTGGGAAGTTTTCAGCCACCAGCGTGCTCACCGCATTTGTCAGCGTGCGCGAGCTCAATAGTTCCGCACCAGCCGCGGGCGCAGTCGAACTCACGGTGGAACAGACGCCGTCGACCAAAATGCCAGCGGCGAATGCCGCGCATTGAGGGCATCGTCGGTGACAGAGAACACCGTCTGTCTGGAGATGGGGAATTAGCAACCCCATGTGACCGAGGAGCCTGGCGAAGAACCAGGCTCCTCTCTTTCTGCTATCGCGTACGTTATTGGTCCAGCCTTTCGTAGTGCTTGTCGTTCCCGCCGATCCCTTCGGAATGACTGTGTTGCGGCTTGCTCATATAGTTCCAGAAGGCGGCGTCGAAGTAGGGCCAGGGTACTTGCAGTGCTGCTCCCGTGCGCGTTTGCAGCATGGTCATTTTCGCCTTGATGGCCGCGTCGTGGTCGGCGCGGTAGCGCACCCAGGCGTTTTGGGCGATGAGGGCGTGCCAAAAGTCCCAGCGTTCGGCGCTCGGGCTAATGCGCATCGAGGCGCTGAGAAAGTTTGGCAACGTCTCCTTGATATCGGCGGAATCCATGCTGGTGTCGCCGTATGGCGTGGTGGGCGGATTGTTCAGCGCGATCCACTCTTTGTCGTCGATGATACGATCAACGGTATCAAAGGCGATAATATAGCAGGAGACGTCCATACAGGTGCCTGCGGACAGATACCAGACGCCATCCACCGTGCAGCCTTTGCCAGAGGCGATGGTGCGATCCGCGACGATGACGATCTCTTTGATCGCCGGGTTGCTGTGCCCGTGGAGATTGACACCGGTATCCGGCCAGAGGCTGAAGTACGGCAAGTTCAACGTGAAGAACTGCTGGTACTCCTCTGGCGTGGGGTCGTGACCGCTGATACCTTCCGGGAACGTTTCGCCGACCTTCGCCGGGCGAATGGTGAAGCCGAATTTCTGCTCCGCTTCCTCTTCGTTGCTGACGACGCTCCCGAGGGGATAGAGCTCGATGCAGGCCTGCGGTTTCGTCAGTTCGACATGGCCGTCGGCGCAGCCGACCATGACGGCGCCGTTATGCCGGTAGGCCAGATCGGTGTCATGCCGGGCAAGATTGGTGCGCGTGGCCCCATCCGCCACCACCACGACGTGTTCGGGCGACGGGTACATGGCGAGTTTGGTATGGCACAGGTTCTCGTTGAAGGCATAAGCATTCGCCCAGTCTTTCGACGAAGACGCCGGGCAATGCAGCACTTTCCCCGTCAGTCCCAACTCGTCCCACACCGTTTCCGCGGCGGGAAACTCCCCTTTCGTTTCCTGCAAAAGCATCAGCATCCCGGTGACGATCTGCTTTTGATTGCTCAGGCAGTTCGCCTGCCAGGATTTCGCACGCGCTCTGGTAAAGACGGGCACGAGTATTGCCGCCAGTAACGCGATAATGCCGATCACCACCAGCAGTTCGATCAGGGTAAAGCCGCGCCGGATACGGCCATCCGGCCTTTGCGTTGCCACCATAAGTACGTTCCTTTCCATCTGCTCGCTGCGGAGTGCATGTTATCGCGACACCAGCGTGTCCAAGCGGTCGGTAATCTGTTGTTTGACCAGCGCCATTTCCTGCGCCCAGTCCAACTCCGTCCAGGCCGAGGTATCGGCAGGGCAGCCGGATATGGCATATTGCTGCTGCTGATTCTTGAAAAAGAGCAGGGTCGGATACCCGCTCTCGGCACTGGCAGGATCGATGGCAAACCGCGTCGCGAGCGCGGGCAACTTGGCGCCGTTCACCATGGTGACGCGCGCAAACAAGCGGTAGGCTTTCGCGACCTCGCGGATGACCGTTTTCAAACGTGCGCAATATGCCGCCTGCGGCGATCCGTCATTGGTATAAAAAAAGGCCAGCGATGGGTACGACGACAGGACTGTTTCGTAATCGAACTCGTAGTAATAGCCGTAATGCGGCTGCACCAATCCGCCGTAGCACGCCGGCATATCGAGCATCCACATCGGCGGCAACTCTTTCACCATTGCGACATGGCCATCGCAGAAACTCGCCAATGTCCCGAGATTGGCCGCGTGGCGCATATCGACATCGGTCGCCATCTCCAGCAGCGCCGGCGCGTTCTGTGTGGTCTCCATGATTTTGCCATCCGCCGTCAGTATTTCGCTACTGGGATAGCTAATACTGCCGAGCGATTTGCCGGCAACGAAGGAACTGAAGACATAGGCACGCTGTATCTCCTCCCCTCTCGTCGGACATTGCAGAAGCTTGGGCATCACGCCCAGCGCTCCCCACACATCCGCTTTGTCGGGGTACTTCTCCTGATGATCCGAGTTATAGAGCATCGTCTCCAGCGCAATCTGACGCTGGTTGCTCGCGCACACCACTTCATGTGCGCTCGCGCGCGCCCGCGTAAAGGCAGGCATGAGCAAGGAGGCCAGCATGGCGATAATGCAAATAACGACGAGCAGTTCGATCAGGGTAAAACCTCTGTGAGCGAGAGCAAGCATGTGCACATCTCCTGTACAGGTGCGGCAATCACGCCGCCGGACGAGAACCGTCGCCATGGGCTACGGGCGGCTTGCAGACGAGGACGCCGGTACATGGTGCTGTAAGACGGCTCGCTTGGGAAACACGGTACCTGGCGGGGTCGGCGTCAGCGGCGGGAGCACAATGGGTGTCGGCGTCGTCACTGCCGATGGCGTGGCAGGCGACATTGCGCCAGCGGGCGTGGACGGGGACGGATTAGCCGGTTCACTGGTCGCCGCTGGCGCAGCGTCCTCCGTATCGACGGCCACGGTCTTCACCGGGGACACGGGGTGGCGGCGAAACGGATTGGTG
>DASXVL010000347.1:0-3284 GCA_036504255.1 Armatimonadota bacterium
TGATCTTGGTGAGTTCCAGCGGATGCGCCAGCGCGTCATACTCCTTCGTGCTGGGCATCGGGGGGAAGAGTTTCCAGACCGCCAGCGATTCCGTCCACGAGGCCAGCGAGCCATGCTTGCCACTCCCGTTGCTGTGCGCCAGGTAGAAATCCCGCGAGGCCGCCAATGACCAGTCGCTGGCCTCGTTGTACCGCTTGCAGAAATACCCGTTATTACTGCCGACCCACTCCTTACCCGTTTGATAGCGCTTTTCCTCGGGGAACGTCGCGTGATAGCCGTCGAAGATGAAATTGGCAAAGGTCGGGCCCAGGTTCATCGGGATGTTATTGCTCATCTCCTGGGTCACGATGTCGCCATGCGCCGAGAAAACATACTTCGTTTCCAACTGCTCCAGTTCCTTATGATGCTTGGGATCCGTGGCATAGTAGCCGCCGTACTCGTTCACCACCGGATGCACGAAATAATCATTGATATAATGCGTGATCCACCCCAGGGCATACGCTTTTTCCCGGTCATTCTTGGCGGCATCCAGTATCGCCAGCGCCAGGGCGGCTTTCCGATCGCTGTAATGCGACTCCTCGCCCACGGCATTGAAGGCAAGGTTGAGGTTGTACATGACGATCCCGGTAGTATCCGGTCCCTGCGCGCCGGATAGATACGCGTCCTGATTCGCCGCTACCATCGCGCGGGCATTGCCGGTCAACCAGCTCTCCGCCGCCAGCGCGGTATACTCATGCCCGGCCATCTGCCCCGCCTGCGCGGAACACATCGCCACCCCGAGCAGCATCACTACGCACCAAACCGCCGCCATGCGCATCATTGGCCTCCTCCTGCAGATCAGCAGAAATTGTTTCCTTGCCCTACTTTACAGTTTGCGGGAAAAGAGATCAGTACAGTTCTACGGCGGCACTGGCGCTTCCTGCCCTGACCGAGTTAGCGAGAGCGTCCCCTGCGCATGCCCATGCTTCAGGAGGACCCGCCAGCACGGGTAACCTGCCCTTGGCACAACACGTCGCGATAAATAACCACCAACTGATCGGTCACCCGTTCCAGGTTGAAGAGGCGTTCCACCCGCGCCCGGCCTTCCGCGCCCATCGCGCGTGCCTGCGCCGGGTCCTGGGCAAGGGTATTGAGCCGGTCGCCCAGCGCATGCAAATCGCCGGCGGGCGTCAGGTACCCGGTGACGCCATCCTCCACCACCTCCACCAGCCCGCCCACGGCATACGCCACGACCGGTTTCGCCATCGCCATGCCCTCGCCCAGCGAGAGGCCGAACACCTCGGAGGACGACGGCAGACAGATGACATCGAGTGCGCCATAGACCGGCGGCATGTGCATAACATGGCCAAGGAAACGGACGCGTTCCGCGATGCCCAGCTTCCATGCCCAATAGCGCAACAGTGGCTGCGTCTTGCCACTGCCGGCCAGCGCCACTTTCCACGCTGCCGCGCGGGGATCGCCTGCCAACAGGCGGAACAGATCCAGATGCCCTTTGCGATTCGCCGTATGCATGCGCGCTACCAGGCCGATGACAAAATCCTCGGTCGCAAATCCCCACGCTTGGCGCAAGGCCGGTGACCCGGCGGGCGGCGCGAAGTGACCGATATCGACGCCGCAGTGCACCAGTGCCAACCGCGCGGGATCGCACTGCGCCGCCTGCAGTTCGCATTGCCGCTGGGCCTCCGCGACGCAGATGATACGCGCCGCCTGGCGCAAGTGCGCGCTCGACGACAGGTGCGGCTGCAAGGCGTGCCGCGTGTAGACCCAGGGAATACCCGGCCGCCCGCACGCCAGGGCGGCGACCCAGCCGGCGGCATCCGCGTTGGCATGGACGAGATCGATCTTCTCGCGGCGAAGGATGGCTTGCAACAGGCGCGCCGACACATGGGCATTGACGCGGATCGGCAACGTGTAGTGCCGCATCCCCTGCGCGGCTAACGTTCGCGCTAATTGCCCCCCACCGGACACAAGCGTCACGGGATACCCCCGCCGCCGCAGCGCGATGCCCAGCGTGGCAACATACGACTCAGCGCCGCCCAGGTTCAACCGAGACACCAACAGGAGAATATGCGGGAGGTGTGCGCTATCTACCCATGGTGCTTCCGTCATGCAGCTCAATTCCTTCATCAAATACTCATGAGTCTTCGCCGTTCCCCGTCACCCCCGTCGTCCTCGTCCTCGTCCTCGTCGTCGTCCTCGTCGTCGTCCTCGAAAAAAAGCCGTCAAACGTCTTCAATAACGAGAACGATTTGGGGAGCGACCCACCGATTTATGCTCCAACAAAGTACGATCTACTATCCCACAACCCCTAAATCCTAAATCCTAACTCCTAACTCCTAACTCCTACCTTCTCTGCCAGCAACGCATGAAAATTCTCCATCACCTGCTCCACGGTGATCGCCTTCATGCAGAAGATGTTCGGACAATGAGCGCCGACGCACGTCGGGCAGCGCGCGGAGGAGGCGATGACGCGGTGCGGCACCCCATACGGATAATACCGGCAGACATCCGTCGGGCCGAACAGCGCCACTACGGGCACCTGCTGCGAAGCCGCGATGTGCATGGGACCGGTGTCGCCGGTGATAAAGCAGGCGCATTTGCGAATCAGCGCCGCCAGTTCCAGCAGGTCCACGGCGCCGGTAAAGACCACCGGGGGGTGCGTGGCCCGCGCGCAAATCTCCTCAGCGCGCCGCACATCCAGCGGACCGCCGAAGAGCACGGGGGTGTACCCCTCCGCCGCCAACCGGTCGGCGACCGCGGCAAATCCCTCCGCCGTCCACTGTTTGATGGGGATGCGAGCGCCCGGATTCAGCCCGATCACCCGCGCATTCCCCGTCAGTCCGGCCGCCTCCCACCGGGCATCCGCCTGGCATTCGGCCTCCGCGCCCGGCCACATCTCCAGTCCCCGATGCGGCATGCGGGGCACGCCGATCCGTTCAAGCAAACCGAGAAAGTGCTCCGCCAGGTGAATGTCCGGAAAGCACGTCTCCGCGATGGGCTGGTCATACAACCACTTCAGCGCGGGATGCACGTACCCGCCGATCTGCTGGGCGCCGCTGAAGCCGGCCAGCAGCGACGCGCGCTCATTGCGGTCCTGCAGCGTGATCACCCAGTCATACCGTTCGCGCCGCACCTCGGAAAGCCAGCGCCAGAATGTCCACGGCGCATCGATATTCCGACCAGGTTTGATATCCAGCGCGGTCACCCGGCGCAACAGCGGATGGTGTACCAGAATAGGTGCGGCAAGCTGCTTGACAAGCACATCGATCGTCGCCTCGGGAAAC
>DASXVL010000348.1:0-4876 GCA_036504255.1 Armatimonadota bacterium
CCAACGTCGCCAGACCCGAAAAATCCTCCACGATCCGGCTACGCCTACTTTCAAAACAGTTTCATAGAAAACAGTTTCTTATAACTCGCTGCTGCGTAGAGCGGTGATCCAGACGCGTATGCCGTAATACAGGCAAACCAGCATCAGTAGGATGCCGACCGTCACGCCGACATACGGAAATCGCCAGGTGTAAATTCTCTCCCAGAGCGTGGACAGCATGGCGCCGGTGACCACAATGACGTGATCCTCATGCAGCAACGCCGCTGCGATGCGCGGCAATCCGAGGACACCCAGACCGATCCCCGCGCCGGCCAGCACGCGCATGACCGTAACACTACTGGGATACTCAATGCGGTAACTGAACGTGACCGGCGCATTCGCCAGACGGGCGATGCCCCCGGTGATGTCCAGTGTCACCTGGGTTGTGGAAAACGCGCGCTGCCCTTGTTTGGCATCGAGGGTAAGTTCAACGCTGCCGTCACGCTGCCGCAGAAGATGCTCGTGAATGCGTACGCCCGGCGTCGGATTGTGCACGGCCAACGCGCCGAAGGGCACGCCGCAGCCTCGCGTGGTGTACGGCAAGCGCACCACGCGCTCCGTGCCGTAGGCGATGGCGCGCTGATGGATGACCTCCGTCAGGTCCAGCACGATTTCGACCGGCGGCAGCGTTGGGTCGAGCAGGCGCAGCACTGTCTCGAACGCCGCGTAGGTGTCATCGCCGAGCTGTGTGCGTGTTTCGTCGCAACGCGCGGCGAGGTCGGCCAAGCCGCGCTGACGCAGCCATGCGCAGAGCGCACCGTCGAACCAGCGCTGATATGAGGCATCGTAGCATAAAGGGCGCTTTTTCTGCCAAGCATCTGCGGGGCCGTAGGCGAGTTGCGCCACTTCCTGCGGAGTATGCGCTTGCATGCCGCGCATGATGACGTAGGGGCGAGCGGGCTGCAGCAGATAGGTCAGTTCTTCTCCCCACACGCGCGGGGGGGCTTGGTGAATGCACGCGACGCGGTCAGCCAACTCGGTCTCGGGTTTGCTCTTGAAGCGTAGCCAGGCTTCCAACTGGAAGAGCAGTGCCGGGGAACACAGCGTCTCTTGGGCACAGGCACGCTGCTCGCGCAGCAACCCGAGCAGGTGAGTTATCCACTCCTCCGCCGTCACCGCCTCGGTGCCGTCGGCAAAGATAAACGGTCGCGTTGGATCGCAGCGCATGATCGTTTGATGCAGCAGCAACACCGGGTTCAGGTAGAGCCGGTCACGGTCGCGGCGAATTTCACGCGCCAATATGGGGTTCAGGTCGCCGATCCAATTTAGCAGCACATCCCCGGTAATAATGTCTTCCTTGGCGATCTCCTGTTCGCGGAACATCGCTTCCGCCAGGCCGGGCAAATCGACCGCGGTACGCTCCTGCAGACGGTAGGGACGACTGGCGCGCGCGAGCTCGAAATAGTCGTCGTCCTGAATGCGGCGCAGGTCATCGTCCGTGTTCTCGTGTCGCAGCCAGCGGCGGATTTCGTCTGCGCCCCACCGCGTGCGGCGGTCACGAATGAGCAGGCCGCGCAAGAGTTGGGCGATATCGCCCGGGATGCCCTGCGGAATTTCGACGCGTCCGCCTTGCAGATAAAAATCAAAGAGGTCGGGCAGTTGACACAAGTGTAAGCTGGTCGTGCCGAGCAGTAATTCGATAATCGTGATGCCGAGCGAGTAGTAGTCGGCGCTGCGCGTGACGCGTCCGCGGCGGCTGCTGGCGTGGTCGTCCACGAAGCGGGGGAAGGCTTCGGGCGCCGTGTAGAGCCAGGTGCCACCAGCGCGTTGCGTTTCACGCGAAGTATGCGTTTGTTCCAACACGGAGGCGATATCGAAGTCGCCGAGCACAATCGTTTCGCAGTTCTGTTCACGTCGGAGATAGATGTTCGCGGGCTTGATGTCGCGATGGATGATATCTTGTTCGTGCAGGTAGGCCAGCCCTTCGCAGACCTGGGGCAGCAGCACGTCGCGAATCCAGGCATGGGCCACCGGTTTGCGCCCCGCCGCGGGGTTGGGTACAAGGCTTTCCAGCGTCCCACCCGTGCAATACTCCTGCAGTTCAAAGAAAAATCCGCGTTCTTCGAGAATTCGGTAGGTGCGCAGCACGTTGGTATGGTGGAGGAACGGTAGGCGTTGCCAGAGTTCCGGCTTGGGCGGAAATTCCAGTGCGGCGACTTTGACAATCACCTCGCCTTCAGCGGCCGAACAGAGATAGAGGCCGGGACGCTGTGACTCGTGTGGGTAGAGCGTGCGCGCGACGAGGCAGTCCGTGCACAACTGCTTGCCGGGTTCTTGTACACCGAGGGGAAGCAGGCGTTCCTCGGATGCGGAAGTGGTCCGTTGCGTTGCTCCCGCATCGGGAAGGCGTCGCGTCGCATCCGGCGCGCCATCGCCGATGCGTCGGGTGGCGGGCGCGGTGGGGCTAGGGCGTTCCGGTTGTGTGGGAAGCCCGGCATTATCGAATACGATTCGGCGAGTTTCATCGGCCATGCTGTTGCTCGTCCTGCATCAGTTGTATGCCTACCACCGTGACGTTATCTTGCCCATCCGCGCGTAAGGCCTCTGCCAGTAACACGCGTACCATTGCTTCCGCATCGAGCCCTTGCCGGGCAATCTCCTGGATCGCTTTGCGGGAGAGGCCACGGCCCAGCCCGTGCCAGCCATCAGTCCCGAGCAGGAATTGCTCGCCCGCATGCAACGTGGGTACGTCATTCCATTCGACCTCGCCGGCGTCAAGCCTGCCGAGCGAGCGCGCTAACTGATTGGCGGCAGGCACGGTCAGCGCCTCCGCTTCGCTGAGACGCCCTGCGGCGACATCGGGGCCGACGGGCGTGTGATCGATGGTGAGCGGACGTACATAGCCGGCGGATACGCCCAATACGCGGCTATCGCCAATATGAAAGACGGCCGCTAGCTCGGGGGCGAGGAGTGCGATGCCCGCCAGGGTCGTGCCCGCATCGTGGTAGGCCGGGGTGCGTTCCAGTACGCCGCGCAGCACGTGGCGACATTGCTCCAGGTAGCGCGATAGGCAGGCGTGCAGCTCTGTGGGCGTGCAGCCATCATGCCGTTCGCCGTAAAACTGCGCGCTCAAAGTTTCCAAGACGACGCGACTGGCGACGTCGCTGCCGGTGTAATGCCCCATGCCGTCCGCGACCGCCGCGAGGACACCGTAGTGGCGAAAGAGGGTGGAGGAGGTGTCGAGTGTAAGCGTCGTGCAGGCTTCCTGTTCAATAAACGGTCCCACGCAATAATGGTCATCGTTGCGTTGGCGTACATGCCCCGGATGACTTATTCCCGCCAGGCGAATGCGCATCGTCAACCCTCCATTCTTACCCGAAAGGCGGTCAGCGAGAGGAGCACAATCGAGTCGGGGTAGATGGCAACTTCCTCATGACCACGATAGGTCTCACCATCGACCTTGATGTAATTCGTCGAGCCGATATGCTGAATATACCATTGCTCGCCCCGGCGTAAGAGCTTGGCGTGCGCTCCGGAGATCCAGTCCAAATCCGGAATGCCGCAGAGCACGACGTCCGCTTTCTCCGTCCGCCCGATGGTCTGGCCCGGCATGAGCGCAAAGCGCGTGTTGGGCGCGTCAAGCAGTTCCAGCACGCAACGGGGCGTGGCTGCCGTAGCGGTAGATGACGTGGCCGTGTGTTGCGAGCTCGACGTGCGGCGTGGCTCGACAGGTACTGTGGCAAGCTCGCCATCGAGACAACGCAGACAGAAGGCTTGTTGACGCGGGTTTTCCGCGCCGCATAGCGGACAATACTTGACAAAGGTGATGTCACTCATCGGGGGCGACCTCCAGTCCGCGCGCGGCCAGGGCCTGCCGGTACGCGGCCAGATCGCCCCGGCGCGGAATGCCGATGATACGGAAACGCAGCGGCGTCAACATTTGCACTTGCAACGGTCTGGCCTCAGGCATCGGCGCGTTGATTGCCGGCAGGTGGCGTTGCGCGCGCTCCGTCAGCAGGTGCACGCGTTGGTTGTCCGAGCCGCGCCACTGCAGCGTATTCGCCTCGGCCTCGTGGAACGGGCTATCGATGAGCAGGTCGGTGCGCGCGAGCAGGTCAGCGCACGCGTCGTTGCGCGCCTCCAACTCTTCGCGGCGATATCCGGTGTAAATCAGCGCTTCGATGTCAGACTCGGCGCGTAATAGATCGAGCAGCGCCGCCAAGCTCTCGGCCTGTTCGAACGGCTCGCCGCCGGAGATGGTGAGGCCGTCCGCTTGCACCAGGAAGGGGAGCAACTCGTCGGCCACCTGGGTGATATCCCGCGGCGTGCCGGCATGCCACAACTCGGGCGCAATGCAGCCCGGACAGCGCCGTGCGCACCCGCGCACCCATAAGGCGATACGGCGGCCCGGGCCCAGTCCCTCGACCGGAAAGGCATATCCGGCGTCGTCAAGTAGCATTTTGCACATCCCAGGTGATTTCATAGCGGTAATTGTTCGCGTCTTGCGGGGGAATGATGCCCGTCACGCGCAGCAACTGCCCCTCCAAGGTCACATTCTCGCCCAGCAGATCGAACATCGCCCGCGCCAGCGGATTGAGCAGGGCGGTTTCCGCCAGGTTCCCCATGCCGCGTCCACCGGAGGCCACGTCTCGTCCTCCGATCTCCATGAGCTGGTCGAGCACGGTCGGGGCGAATTCTACCTGTAGTTTCCAGCGGTCAGCCACCTGCGTTTTGATGGACTGAAAGACTTTGTGCTCCAGAATCTTCCGCATGATGGGGGCGCGAATATAGTCGAAGACGACGATGTTCTGCCCGATACGATTTAAGAGTTCAGGTCGTCCCAGCACATGCTTGAAGTAGGACTGCACGCCTTCAAGAATTTTCGCCTTCACGGTCT
>DASXVL010000349.1:0-3915 GCA_036504255.1 Armatimonadota bacterium
TGTTGCGTCCAGCCCTGGGCTCGCCGGGCGGTTACCCTGGATGCCTTGTACCCCGCGCGTTAATTGGCCTTCAGCATTTTGCCGGTCAACATCATATTCATGATACCGGCGCCGTTGTCGCCCGGCGTCGTCATATCGATCTTCACTTTCATGGTATAGGTCGTGCCATAGATCTCACCGGCCGCCTCGTCGAACAAGGACGTGCTTTGCCCACTCAACGTCATCCCCATCGTTGTGGTCGGCGCAGCCGCCGCGTCATCGCCACCCAGGGTCGGCATTTTAATTGCCGCCGCCGGCATAGTCCCCGTCATATCGCATTTCAATTCGAGGTAAGTCTTGCCCTGCACGACGCGCGTCCCCACCAGCGTATATTTGGCGGTGACATGAATCTGCGACCCCGGGAAGAATTCGACAGTCTGTTTCCCCACCCAGGTATCACCGGCGGCGAGCTCCTTATTCGGAAATTCCAGCCCCTGTCCCGGATATTGTGACGAATTATTGAGCGTATCGAACATCCCGCCGAAACGGGAGGCAAGCTCGCCGGAGGTTTTCAGATTGGAGACTTTCCCTTGCGGCGTGCGGTCGTAGTTGATGGTAAAGCCCGGCAACGGCTGCTCGATATTCTGCCCTTCCGCATCACCAGGGAGCGCGCCAATGCCCATCTTCGTGGTGCCATCCTTCAATTCAAAGGACAGCGACGAGATGCCGTTGCGTACGGCGAGCACTTTTTCAACGGCCAGCATCTTGGTCGTCGAGGTCACCGGCACGGTGCTGCCCAACATCTCCATGCTGCCCTTCATGTCCGCCACGATTTGGTAGCTGCGCACGACGCCCGTCGTGTCTTTGAACGTCAGGCGGTAGGCCTGCGCGGAGAGCGCGGCCAGCGCCAATATAGCCACCATACTCAACAGTATACGGATACGCATCATGACCTCCAGCAATCTGAACGTGTGAGGTCTTCCTCACGCTGCACGTCCCGCGCGGCGGCACGGCAATCAGCTATCATAGGCCGAAAACATGGGCCTCGTGTGTCTATCGGCACCGACACCTATACGCATTGTGTTATTGCGGTCTGATTCGGGTGCGAGTCATGGACCTCCGGCAGAACCGGAGGCTTGATCCCATCCAGGCTGTTGTTTCCATCCCGGCTATCCCAGGGCTGAAACAACCGTGCTGTAGCCCCACCCCCTCGCTACACGCTCAACGCAACGTCGCGCCGACCTCATCCACCAAGGCGCGGCGCACCTGGGCCATTGCCTCATCCACTTCCGCGTCGGCCAACGTGCGATCCGCGGCGCGGAAGGCAATGCGATACGCCAGGCTGCGCCACCCTTCGGGGATCGACGCGCCCTGGTAAACATCAAACAGGGCTACCGACTCGCAGAAGGGGCCGGCGGCGGCGGCGATCATCGCTTCCACGCGGTCTGCCGGTTGCGCGCTCGCGACCAGGAAGGCGATGTCGCGCGACACGGCCGGGAAACGCGACAAGGCCGGCTGCACGCGCTCGGCATCGGCCACGTCCATCAGCGCGTCCACGTTCAGTTCAGCCAGGAAGGCACGGCGCGGCAGGTCGAAATCTTTCGCCACGCGTGGATGGACTTCGCCAAACAGCCCGACCGTGCGCTCGCCCACACGAATTTCCGCCGTGCGCCCGGGGTGCAGCGTGGGATAGCTGCTCGGCACATAGTGCACATCGGGCACGGCCAGATCGGCGAGAAACTGCTCCAGCACGCCCTTCAGCCAGAAGAAATCCACGTCGGCGTCTCCCCCACCCCAACGCGTGGTCCACGGCCGACCCATCAGCGCGATGCCCACACTGCGCTGTTCCAGCGGCAGCGTATCCGCGTCCTGCACGCGGACATCGACATCGATACGCCGCCGTTCATGCGGGGTATAGTCGAAGCGAAAGCCCCCTCCGGTATTGCGAAAGATGCGTCCGAGCTCAAATACTTGCACGTCTTCGATGTCGCGCCGGGCGTTGTTCCGCAGCGAATCGAGCATCGACACCAGCATGGTGGGACGCAGGTGGGTAAACTCTTCGGATTTCGGATTGCGCAACGGCACAATCTGCGTGCGCTCCGGCGCATCCGCCGGCAACTGCATCAAATCGAGTAAGCGGTAGTCGATAAGGCTGTAGGAGAGCCCCTCGAACAACCCGGCGGAAGTCAGCAGATCGCGCACCTTCGTCTCAAACGCCATCTCCGGCGCCAGCCGCCCCGAGCCGGTGATATTGCCGGGCACGGTGGTGGGGATATGCTGGTAGCCGTGGATGCGCGCCACTTCTTCAATGAGGTCCATCTCTTCAATAATGTCGGGCCGGAAGGTGGGCACGGTGATGCGCAACAGCTCATCGCCCTCCGCATGCACGCCCATCTCCAGCCCACGCAGAATTTGTGCGATCTCGCCGACGGCGATCTCGGTACCCAGCACGGCATTGACGCGGGCGACGCGCAGGTCGAGCACGCGCACGGGCGGCAACGCCTCGGCCACGTCGAGCACCCCGGTCGCCACCGACCCGCCGGCCCACTCCACGATCAACTGCGCGGCGCGGTCGAGGGCGCGCACCACGCCCGCCGGATCGACGATGCGCTCAAAGCGGTAGGAGGCGTCGGTACTCAAGGTATTCGCCCGCGCCGTTTTGCGGATGGACGTGCGGTCGAAATGGGCGGACTCGAGCAGGATGTTCTTGGTCGCCTCCGTCACTTCGGTGTTTTCGCCACCCATAATGCCCGCCAACGCCACCGGACGCGCCGCATCAGCGATGACCAGCATGGCATTGCTCAGCGTGCGTGCCACGCCATCCAGCGTGGTGAAGGGCTCGTCCTGGCGGGCGCGGCGTACCACGATGGTGTGCTTGGCCAGCGTATCCAGATCGAAGGCATGTAAGGGTTGTCCCATCTCCATCATGACGAAGTTCGTCGCGTCCACCACGTTACTGATGGGGCGCACGCCCACTTCGAGCAGACGGCGTTGCACCCAGGCGGGTGACGGCGCGAGGGTCACGCCCTGGATGACGCGCGCGGCATAACGCGGGCAGAGATCCGGCGCCTCCACAACCACCTTGGCGAGGTCATGAATGTCGGGACCGGTTTCCTGCACCTGTACGAGCGGATGACTGACATGCGTGTCGGTAAGCGCCGCCACCTCGCGCGCCATGCCGATGAGGCTCAGCGCGTCGCCGCGATTGGCGTTGACATGGGTATCCATGACCTTCTCGCCATCGATCTCATGCATTTCTTCCACTTCAAACCCGGCCATGGTCAACCGATGAGCGACCTCGTCCACCGGCAGGGAGACCGGGACCACTTCACGCAACCATCCATACGGAACACGCATACCACAGAACCTCAATCCACGAAATATAAAATCGGAAGACTTTTTGGGCGAACCGGGCTACACGCCCGCTTCATCAGCTACCGGTCGCCGGCGCGTCTGCCACAGATGCGCGGCCACCATGACCGCGAGGCAAGGCAACCCGACGCCCGCAGGCCATTGCCAACTCTCCGTCAATACCCACAGCGGCGCAAGCGACGTGCAGACCGCGCTGAAGCCCACGAAACGGGTGAGCGCAGGCGGAAACAGCGACGGCAAGCGTGCGGCCAAACAGAAAAGAAGCACCCCGGCGATGGCGGTGCTTACGGCAAAGAGTCCTTCAGGAGACAATAGTGTACTCATGACGTCCTCCGGTGCAAATTATACTCGTCCAACGTCTCTCTCGCAAGGCAAGCGCCGGCGGGCGGTCCCCGCGTTGTTACACGCGTCAGCGCCTAGCGTATAACCTCGTACCTTCTCTTGGCGTTTGTAGCGCGCGCCCGCTGTGGCGCGCCTGTCGTGCATGCAGATCCGTGGCTGCGAGCGCGACGGAGCGTTCCCTAATTGTGGCACCCGGCTCCCTTACGCCGCACGGATACGGTC
>DASXVL010000350.1:0-2770 GCA_036504255.1 Armatimonadota bacterium
AGTTCGCCACGCTCGCGCAGGGCCTTGCATTCATCCTCGACCCAGAGCACCAGCGAGCGCGCCCGGGACGGCGGCGCCAGGCCGGACAGAATTGCCATGCTGTTGCCCAGCAAATCGAAGCGCTCGCTGCTGTAGATCTTATACGCCCACAGCGCGTAATAGGGTTTATGCGGCACCACCAAACCTTCATGGATATGGCGGTGCTGCACGTCCGCGCGGATGACGAAGTGACCCATCAGATCGCGCAGGTCATCGGCGCGCTCCGCGAAACCGAAGAGGCGCAGATACGCATAGACCACGGTGTTGACGTAGAGCCCGAACCCGATCACCCATTGTTCATCCCGCCAGTCGCTGGTGGGCAACTGTCCCACCAGGATGCGATCGCTGGGACTCTGATACTCCATCCACACGAGGGCTTTTTGCGCGGCGTCCTCCAAAAAATCCGACTCGCCGGTCGCCCGGCGGTAGACGCCCAGCCCCAGCAGAAAGAGCGGGGTCGTGTCGCTGGCGCCCAGGTCTTCCGGATCATGGGCCAGCGAGGGGATATGTCCATGCGCGGTTTGATTCTCCGCCAGGGTGATGAGCACACGCCGCACGGCATCGGTGAGTTCCTCATTACCGGACGCGAGCATGCCCAGCGAGGACAACATGAGGTCGCGCGTATAGGGCTCGGGATAGCCCCAGCCCGCGGTGCGCGGCAGGTTATGGAACGGGACGCGCGCGTTATGCAACAGGATGTCCAGCGCCGCCTGTTTCGCTTCACTCACGCTCTTCGCCAGTTGCTCATCCAACGTCCGTATCCTCCCTGCCGGACGCCAGGCGCCACGGCCTCCTCGGTTGCGGCGCCCGGCGCGTCCGTCATCAGGTCGCGACCAGGTCGCCTTCATTGAGATTATAGGACGCCTGCGAGATTTCGCGCGGCACTTCTACCCCCAAACGTCGGGAAACAATATCGACAAATTGCCGGGCGACTGCCCGATAATCATACCGCGCGACCGCCCGTTTTCGTCCGGCCTCCCCCATCCGCTGGCGCAACGACGGGTCACAGAGTAATTGCCGCAGGTACTCGGCGATCTCACTCACGTTCGCCCGGTAGTCGGCGACGCGCGGGGAATCGAAGACGACGCGGTGTCCTTCCGGATAGCCGGACTCTTCGCCGAGAATCGTTTCCGACACGCGATTCTCCACCGCCACACCCGCAAGGAAGGCGGTTTCCCCATGCACGAGCGTATCCAAAAATGCCATCGCCCGGGTGCCGATCACCGGCTTGCCACAGGCGCCGGCTTCGACTTGCGGCATGCCGAAGCCTTCCAGGCGGGAGGGCCCGCAATAGATATCGCAGGCGTTCATCAGGTAGGGCATAAAGTCGCGCGAGACTTTGCCGGTGACATAGCGGACTTTATCGATGATGCCCAATTCTTCCGCCAAGCCCAGATCGGACTGGTTCTGCGAGGTGGTCCGCGCCTGTGGCCAGACCTTGCAGACATAGCGCCACTTCGGCACGGCGTCCCCGAGCAGGGCGAGTGCGCGCATAACCTCCTGGGAGCCCTTGGAGGCAGCGTCTCCCCCCACGGTGAGAAGCATCACCTCGTCCATCGGCACCCCCATGATCTCCCGGGCAATGGCGACCTTCGGCTCGTGCACCTCACGCGGCCGGAACGTGTCGGTATCGCACCCTACCGGTAACACCTCAATAATGTCCGGAGCGATACCGTCCCGCACATAGACATCCTTCACCCAGGTGGAGGTCACCAGGATGAGTGGCAGACTGTTCAAGACCTCGCGGTAATTGGCGATGTACCCATCCGCGACCAGCCAGGGGACCGGCTGCGCGGCGCCGGCTTGCTGGGTATGCAATACGAGATGCGGCGTATAGCCCCAATAGCCGACGCCGACAGCCAGGTCCGGTTGAAACCAGCGGTAGTACCACTCCTTTTCCTGATCGGATTTCAGGTGGACGCCGTAGGCCTCGATACCAATTTCCCGCAAGCCCTTGCGTAATAACTCCCCCTGTGTTGACAACCCGGCCGGCAAGGGCGGGTATTCATACATCACTAAAACTTTCACGGCACCTCCCTCTGTGTCCGAAGCCACCTTTCCAGGGCTTCGGTGGATGTGAATTGCCAGAATGCCTCAATAGCCGGCGTGACCTGCGCTTCCCAACTGTCCGCGGCAAATCCGTACATCTCATGGATGATCCGATATTTCTCCGCCCAGACCGGCGATGGCAGTACGGTTTGGAGGGTCGCGTCGGAACGTGCATGAGGAAATGAGGTTCGCCCGCTGTCGCCATACGCGAATAAGCGGAGTCGCGGGGAGAGCAGGCGTCCTTCCCGCCAGAGTGTGAGCACCGCCCGGCTCGTTTCTTCATGGCGACGATGCCGCGTGTACTCGCCCTGCGGGCCATGCGTGAAAAGCAGATCAAAGGTTCGTCCAGCGGTCAGGCGTATGATGGTCTCCTGTACGTCTTCGTCAGCCAGCGGTGTTTGCTCCGGCCCATCATCCAGATCACCCAATTGACCGGCGGCCCCATACTGCGCGAGCACGCGCGAAAAGCGCGGGGCGCGGTCGGCATCGCTGCCACGAGAGAGCGCCACGATGTAACAACGCCACTCCGGATGGAGCAACAGCGTGCCGCCCACCCACAGCGTTTCATCATCGGGGTGTGCAACGATGACCCCCACGGATAACCTATCCTTGTCCTCAGAAACCATCGCAATTTCAACAATCATGCTGACTTGGTGAGGCGAGCCCACGCGCCCATGATACA
>DASXVL010000351.1:0-2879 GCA_036504255.1 Armatimonadota bacterium
ATCAACTGCTGCGCCGGCTTCTCGTACGAAGTGTCGGGAAACTCTTTCGTGCTGCCGGTGTACCATAGTGTCGCCGTGACCGGCTTGCCCGCGCCCACCTGTTCGAGGCGCAGATGCATGGTGATGAAGTCGTTGTTCTGCAGTCCGATGGAGATCAAGTCTTTCGGGCGTTCGCCATACTGCGCCGTCCAATCGGAGGTGGCGTTGGCGTCGAAGCCCACGGTGCAACCGCGCAGCTTGAAGATGGAGGCGGCGTTGTAGTTGCCACGGCTATAGATGAAGCCGTAGCCGTTCTGCAAGTCGTCGCTGAGCCAGACTTCTCCCGAGACGTAGGCGGTACGCCCGGCGATGGGAATGGTCAGGTCGATGGTGGTGACCCCGGTCAGGGTTTGCTTGTGCGCTTTTCCGGCGGCATGCCAGGTGGGCGGCCCGCTGGCGGGCTTAAGGGTGAGCACTGGCTCCTTCGCGCCCGGCAGGGTTTCCAACTGATAGGCGCTAATCTGGCGGCAGAGCCAGTCGTCCGTCTTCGCGCCGTCGTCCCCCAGGTCAAGGTAGCCGTTCTTATTGCTGTCAGTCGTGCCATTGGCGAGGGTCGTCCAATCTTCCACCACCGCGGCGTGTCCGGGGGTCTGGCCCCAGCCCAATCCCAGCACGAGCAACGCGCCGCACAGGAGGGCGGTACGGCCGTGTGTCATCAGTATCTGCTGAAACATCGTCGTTCCTTTCGTTTCGCGTAATGTTGCTAGTGTCTCTGTTCCCCGGCGGTGCGCAGCCCCCTGTCGCGGTGGCGGAGAATCATTTTCATCGCGTTAGGGCTCACACTTATTTCTGCGCGAGCCCTTACTTGCTCGCCGTCACCTCGAGGGTACCGAAGCGGATTTCGGCATCCGCCATGTCCGGCGTTTCCGCCGTCAGCGCGACGAAGGTGAGCGCGGCGAGGTCGAAGACCGGGCCGAATTTCCCGTCGGCATTGAAGACCTTGCCGCTGCCGTCGTCCATCAACTGCTGCGCCGGCTTCTCGTACGAAGTGTCGGGGAATTCTTTCGTGCTGCCGGTGTACCACAGCGTGAGCTTGACCGGCTTGCCGGGCGCCGCCTGCTCCAGGCAGAGGTGGAAGGTGATGAAGTCATCGTCCTGCAGGCCGACGCTGATCGTGTCCTTCAGGAGTTCGGAGTGCTCGCCGGCCGGATTGGACCATTCAGATACCCCCGTCATTTGCGAGGGCCAGGGGATTGCACAGTCGCGCAGTTTAATGATTGACGCCTGATTGTAGTTGTGACGCGAGACGGACACCCCGTAGCCGTTCTGGTTCCCATCGCTCAACCAGACGTTGGCGGTGCTGTACTGGTTGCGCATGGCCAGGCGGTAGCTCAGTTCCACCTTGGTGGCCTTCGCCACGTCTTGCCCGTGCGCTTTGCCCATGGCATGCCAGGAGCGCGGGCCGCTCGCTTTGGGCGCCGAGAGCACCGGCTTATCCATGCCGGGTACTTTGAGCAGCACATAGGCGGCAAACTGGCGTGAGGACCAGCCGTTCGTTTTGCCGCCATCATCCTCGATATCGAGCACGCCATTTTTGTTGGTGTCCACCGTGCCGTTGGCGAAACCGGTGAAATCTTCCACCACCGCCGCGCGCGCCGGGGCGAGCCCCGCGAGCAACAGCACGCTACCCAACAGGGCCGTCATCATGGTGTGAGGCATCCGCATAGTAAATCGTCTCCTTCTCCGCCGGGCACTGCCGACCAACTCTAGCGTGATAATTCGTGGCGGTACGGCTAACTCCTGCCCGAGCGAACGCTCAGCGGCGACCCCGGCTGTCACATCGTGTCCCATGACCCGGGCGCGCCACACATGCAGCGGCGGTCAGCTCACGCGGCGAAGCGGGAGCGCCAGCCGGCGTCGGTGGTGGCATAGTCCTCGTTCAGGCCGTCCAGTGTCGCCATGTCTTCGTCGGAGATGGCGAAGTCGAAGACATCGGCGTTTTCGCGGATGCGCGCCGGGTGGGTGGATTTGGGAATCACGACCACCTCGTGTTGCAATGGCCAGCGGATGAGCAGTTGCGCGGGGGTCTTGCCGTATTTGTCGGCCAGCGCACGAACGGTCGGGTGGCTCAGCCGGTAGCCGCGCGTGAGCGGACTGTAGGCTTCCAACTGGATGCCGTGCGCGCGGCAGTAGTCGAGCAGCGCCTTGCGGTAGAGGAAAGGGCTGAACTCCACCTGGTTCACGGCGGGCACAACAGGCGAGTACGCCCGGAGCCGTTCCAGGTGCGCGATGTCGCAGTTGCTCACGCCGATGGCGCGGCAGAGGCCGTCCTGCTGCAGTTGCATCAACGCGCGCCAGCTCTCCAGCCAGCGGTCGGGCACGGGCCAATGAATCAGGTACAGGTCGAGATAGTCGAGGCCGAGCGCGCGCAAGCTGCGCCGGCAGGCGGCCAGCGTGGGCTCGTACCCCTGGGCATCGATCCACACTTTGGTGGTGACAAAGATCTCGCGGCGCGCGAGCGGGCTGTCGGCCAGCGCCTGCCCGACGGACTCCTCGTTGCCGTACGCGGCGGCGGTATCGATAAGCCGGTAACCCGCTGCCAGCGCCGCGCACACAGCCTGGCGCGTGCTCTCACCCGGCGATGCTTTGAACGTGCCCAACCCCAGCAGGGGCATCGTCACGTCATGGGGCAGCGTCACCGTGCTCTGCAGTGTCAAAGGCATCGTCATCCTCCCGGTACGCGAACATGCAGAGAGTTTCGCCACCGGTGGTATGCGTCCTGTGATGATTTTCTCACAAGCATCGCCTTGCGCGTTGGTGGGGAACGGCGGGTCTCGCGCGGCTCGAACCCTTCCAAACCGTACTACTGACACCAGCCCAGCCTAAAGTCCTTTGCACCG
>DASXVL010000352.1:0-10392 GCA_036504255.1 Armatimonadota bacterium
GGGTGGCTGACCCTGCTCCCGGCGTCGCTTCCGCCACCGGGGCGTTGTCCGCGAGGACAGTCCCATACGCGTAGATATACCCACCACCGTCTTCCCGTGGTAGGGGCCGTCCGCCGTGGCAGCCCGCACGTATCGCGACCGCAGCCGTGCGGCGTGAGGAGGATGGGAAGTGAGCCCAGGCGGCGTACCTTGCCGCTCACGCGAACACGAGACACCAGAGCACTCCACGGGCCGCCACGGAGGGCGGCCCCTACCGCGAAAGCAACACGCCGTTGTGCCAGCGCACCCGGTGCGGGACTGTGCAGGCCAAAGCGTTTCTCTTGCCAGCAGAAGTTGGCTTATTTGCATGGCATTGGGCTATGGCCCTGTCCCAGACAGCGCTGTTGACACCAACCCTGCCTAAAGCCCTTACGACCCTATTCACCATTTTTAGCGGGGCGCTTCGTAGCGCAGCAACTCACCGGGGGCCATAATCAACGCGCGCGTCTCGGCGGGTAAGGCGGCGGCTTCGCGGCGGAAGATGGACGGGTCGCCATCGCGACCGACGTGTTCGACGAACATCCAGAAGTGGCTGGCGATGACGATGCGTGGGCGCAGCAACGCCGCAAGCTGCACGGCTTCCGGCGCGGACATATTGCCAAATTGCCCGTTGATAGGGGCGATCATCAGATCGAGGGAGACGTCGCCCAGCGAAGCGCGAATCTCGTTGGGGCGGTAGGCGGTATCGCCGGTAAAATAGACGGTGACGCCGTCCACGTCGAGCAACAGGCCGACGGCATCGGGCGTGTTTGCCCCGTGGTCGGCGAAGATGGCGCGAAAGGTAATGCCCGCTCGCGTGCACGTGTCGCCAGTCGCCAGGATAGTGTAGCGGTCCGCGGCGAGCCCTTGTGCCATATACGCCTGACGGCAATCAGGTGCGCCGAGGAATGCCGTCGTCGGACATTGCACGTAGATGGGCAGGCCGTCGGGGTCGAGGTGATCGGCATGCGCATGGGTGGATGCGATGAGATCGGCGTGTAGTTCCTCGGGAGCGATGGGGCAGGGAAGCATGCGCTTCTCGCCAAAAAGACGTTCACACGCGTCGGTCAGATAGGGGTCGATCACCACGAGTTTTCCGACAGCGGTTTTTATCGCAAAACCGGCTTGCCCGAGGAAAAAAAGCGCGACTTCCCCAGAGTTTCCCCGGGTGTCACGTAAGCGTTTGGCGAGCATGCGTGCTACTCCTTCAGTAAAACGACGATATGGACCACGGCACTCAGCGATCTGCGCGCGGCGGGGCGCAGGAGCCGCGTTCGATGAGCTTGGGCGCCGTGGCAATGATTTTCGGTTGGCGTTGCCCTTCCTTCATCGAACCACCCTCTTGCAAACGTTGCATCAACAAGGCGACAGCCTCACGTCCTATGCGTTCGGGAAACTGCTCGATGGAGGTGATGGCCGGGTCGACGAGATCGCAGACGTTCAGGTTGCCGACGCCCATGATGCTGAGATCCTCCGGGACACGGATGCCCAGGCGGCGGGCTAATAAAATGGCTTGTGCGGCTTCTTCATCCATAAAGGTGATGAGCGCCGTCGGCGGGTTCGGCTTCCGTAACAACTGCTCGATTTCAACGACAGGCGATACCTCACTCGCCACACAGTAATCCGTTGACAGGCCCCGCGTACGCAAGTTTTGGCGGACCTTCAACATGCGTTTCGACGGAAAACCATGGAAGCGCGGCCCGACAAAACCGATACGCCGATGGCCAAGATGGTAGAGGTAGCCCACAGCGATCTCGGCGAGTTGCTGTTCATCGGTGGTGACATGGTCCACCCCGGCCATGTTCGTTGTGGAATCAATGGCAATGGGCACGATGTCGTGGCTCCACATGTCGAGCAGCGAGCCCATGGGAATGGGCTCAAGGTGTGAGGTCGCAATCAGGATGCCTTCGACACGACGCTCCACCAGCTCTTGCAGCGCGGCGCGGGTATGCAGCATCTGGAAATGCGTCTGCACAATCGTGACATGATAGGAGTTCTGATGCGCTGCCTCCAGGATGCCGCGTAAAATTTGCGAGAAAAACACGGTGTCGACAAAAGGCATGAGACAGCCAATGGATTGACTCTTGCCGCTAAACAGGCTCTGGGTGAGCCGGTTCGGACGGTAATGGCAGAGCTCGGCCAATTCGCGAATGCGCTGCGCGGTTTCCGGCAGCACGTGCGGATCGTCATACAACGCCCGGGCGACGGTCGTGCGGGAAACCCCGGCTAATTGAGCAAGTTTGCGAAGCGAACTCATGGTCACCTCAATGCATGGGACGTGTCCCATGCATATTACCATGGCGTGTGCGTTGTCGCAAGGGGTTGTCTGAATATTGAAGATGTGCCTTGTTGCGTGCAGAAAGAGCAGCGCAAGCTGCGTCGTGCGCTGCTAGAGACGCCGCGATGAGACGCACGAAAAATGGGTCCGAGGCATGCGCTTAGTTACTTCACAGACATGTGCATTTTCGCTATACTATCGCATGACGCCAGTTCTGGCGTTCGGTATTCCGGTGCTCCGCGTGTGCGGGGTGAAAATGGGAATGCGGTGAGATTCCGCAATGTTTGGCCGGCGCTGTGTGCAGGGATGAAATTCGCAGGAAGCCACTGCCGTACCACCCATGAGGTGGGGGCGGGAAGGCGCGAAGAGTAAGGTGATCTGCAAGTCAGAAGACCTGCCGGAATGCTGAGAGCGATACGTCGTGCCCCGTGCTGGGTTGGCGGTCGCGGATTGTGATGCCATCATCGATCCCACCAACAGTCGTACTGTTGGTGGGATTTTGTTGTTGGTCCCTGCCGGCCGGGTGATTTTTGCGAAAGGAAGAGAAGATGTCAACACAACTGGAACTCGCCCAAGCCGGGCAAATCACGCCACAGATGGTGGAAGTCGCCGTCGCGGAGAGCATCGCGCCGGAGACCATCCGCGCCGAAGTCGCCGCCGGGCATATCGTCATTGCCAATAACCTGCGGCGACCAGGAACGCGCGTGGTGGGCATCGGCGCAGGGCTGCGCACGAAAGTGAACGCCTCCATCGGCACGTCGAGTGACCTATGCAGCATTCCGGCTGAGTGCGCCAAGGCCCGCGCCGCCGAAGAAGAGGGCGCCGACACCCTCATGGAACTCTCCGCCGGGGGCGACCTCGACGCCATCCGCCGTGCCGTGCTCGCCGAGACGCATTTGCCGGTCGGCAATGTGCCGCTTTATCAGGCATTCTGCGAAGCCAGCCGCAAGTACCAGGACCCGAATAAGATGGACGCCGAGTACCTGTTCGACCTCATCGAGCAGCAGTGCGTGGACGGCATGAGCTTCATGGCCATCCACTGCGGCATCAACCTCTACACCATCGAACGGCTGAAGAAGCAGGGCTATCGCTATGGCGGCCTCGTCTCCAAGGGTGGCACTTATATGGTGTCCTGGATGATGACCAACGGCAAGGATAACCCACTCTACGATCAGTTTGACCGCGTCGCCGGTATCCTGGCGAAATACGATGTGGTGCTCTCGCTGGGCAACGGCATTCGCGCCGGGGCCATCGACGACAGCCACGACCGCGCGCAAATGGCGGAACTGATTATCAATTGCGAACTGGCGGAAGAAGGGCGCAAACTCGGCTGCCAGATGATGGTGGAAGGGCCGGGGCACGTGCCCATCGATGAGATCGAAGCCAATATCATTATCCAAAAGCGCATGTCCGGCGGCGCGCCCTACTACATGCTCGGGCCGTTGCCCACCGATATCGGCGCGGGCTATGACCACATCACGCAGGCGGTCGGCGCGGCAATCAGTTCACGCCACGGGGCGGATCTGGTGTGCTACATCACCCCCGCGGAGCACCTGGCGCTGCCGACCGAGGCGGACGTGCGTGAAGGCGTGCGCGCCGCGCGCCTGGCCTGTCATATCGGCGATATTGTCAAGCTCGGCGACCGCGCGCGTCGCCGTGATAAGGAGATGGCGCTCGCACGGCGCGACATGGATTGGCAGGCGCAGTACGATCTGGCGCTCTTCCCGGAGGTGGCGCGGACGATTCACGAGTCACGCCGCCCCTCCAGCGAAGACACCTGCACCATGTGCGGAGAACTCTGCGCGAACCGTAACGGCAACCGCCTGTTTTCGCCCTTTACAACTGGTGACCGGGTACGGCAGCCGGCGGAATGTCGCATCGACTGATGACGCTTGACGGGTAGACAATGATCGGCTAGACTACCTGACAGTAGCGCCTTTGATGATGGGAAGCCGGTGAGAATCCGGCGCTGCCCCGCAACTGTAATCGCCGACGACTGCCGCCACGAGCCACTGCCCTGTTATGGGTGGGAAGGCGCGGCACGAAGGATGACGCGAGAGCCAGGAGACCGGTCAAGGCACGCAAGCACAACAGTCTCGCGGGAGGACTGTGGCGCGCCGAGTATGCAATCTGCGCTTGGGCGGCCCCGGTTATCCTGATGATAACCGGGGCCGTTTTCGTTGAGGAGAGACCATGCAGCACAGGGCACAGATGACCCTCATCCTCGGAGGGGCGCGCAGCGGCAAGAGCACCTATGGCGAGCAACTCGCCACGGCGCATGGCGGGCGGATTACCTACCTGGCGACCTGCCAACCGTACGACGACGAGATGGTCGCGCGCATCGCCAAGCATCGCGCCGAGCGCCCTGACACCTGGCGCACGGTGGAATGTCCCTATGATCCGGCTGCGGCGATCCGCGCGCACGCGGCGGACAGCGACTGCTTTTTGCTCGACTGTCTCACGCTGCTGGTGAGCAATCTGGTCATTATGGAGGAAGCCACCGCCGAGGAGCGCGTGCAGGCTGCCATCGATGACCTGGTGCGCGCCTGTGGGGAAACGAACACGCCGCTTATTATGGTTTCCAATGAAGTGGGGCTCGGGCTGGTGCCCGAGTATCCGCTCGGTCGCCTCTATCGTGATATTTTGGGACGTGCGAATCAGCGCCTCGCGGCGGTCGCCGATCCCGTCTGGTTTTTAATCGCCGGTCTGCCCATCAATGTGAAGGCGCTGGCAAAGGTGACGCATTTCCCCGAGGAGGGAAAATTATGACTGATCTCTTCAGCACTATCGCCGGCATCAAGCCGCTCGATACCGAGGCCATGGCCGCCGCGGAAGCGCGGCAAGGCATTTTAACTAAGCCCCCGCAAGCCCTGGGGCGCTTGGAATCGCTCTCCATTAAGTTGGCGGGTATAACCGGCAACCTCATGCCTTCCGTCGCGCGCAAAGCCATCGCCGTCATGGCGGGCGACCATGGCGTGGTCGCCGAAGGGGTCAGCGCCTTCCCGCCGGAAGTGACGCCGCAGATGGTGTACAATTTTCTCTCCGGTGGCGCGGCGATTAACGTGCTCGGCCGCCATGTCGGCGCCCGTGTGCTCGTCACCGACGTCGGCGTGGCGTCCGATCTCTCCGCGGCGGTCGGCGTGCGACAAAAGAAAGTCCGCTGGGGCACCGCGAACATGGCGGCCGGACCGGCGATGACCCGTGAGGAAGCGATCCGCGCCTTTGAAGTGGGCATCGAACTGGTCGAGGAGGAATTCGCCAATGGGCTCGACTTGATCGCCACGGGAGAGATGGGCATCGGCAATACCACGCCGAGTTCCGCCATCATCGCGGCATTCACCGGTTTGCCCGTCGGGCAGGTGACCGGTCGTGGCACGGGTATCACCGAGCATGCGCTGGCGATGAAGATCGCCGTCATTGAACGTGCGCTGGCTATCAACAAGCCGGACGCCAATGACCCAATCGATGTGATGGCCAAAGTGGGCGGGCTGGAGATCGCGGCCATGGCAGGCGTGATGCTCGCCGCCGCCGCGCACCGCATTCCCGTGGTGATGGACGGCTTCATCTCCGGGGCCGCTGCCTTGACCGCGGTGCGTCTCGCGCCGGCGATGGCCGATTACATTCTGCCGAGCCATGTTTCGGTGGAAGTCGGGCATAAAGTGGTCTTTAACGAGTTGGGGCTTACACCGTTATTTGATCTCGACATGCGTCTAGGGGAAGGCACCGGCGCGGCGCTGGCGATGGGGATTGTCGAAGCCGCCGCGAAGATCTTGAGCGAGATGGCGACCTTCGAGAGCGCCGGAGTCAGCGGCGACATGGTGGAGTCTCCCACCGCATAGTAAAGGTCGGATTCCCGATGACTGATGACACCACTGCAGATACAGATCGCCCACGCGCAGGTGGAGCCTCCGTCTTGTTGCCGTTGACCCTGGCGGTCACGTTCCTGACGCGGCTGCCCCTGCGCGTCACCGGCGCGGTCACCGCGCATGACCTGCGCGCGAGCATGGCCTGGTATCCCCTGGTCGGGCTCGGGCTCGGCGCGTGCGGGTGGGGACTGTATTACGCGGGTTTATGGCTGTTCCCTTCCGCGCTGCTGGCGGCGGCGCTGGTCATTATTGCCCTGGAAGCCGCGACCGGCGCGCTGCACCTCGATGGTTTGATGGATACTTGCGATGGGCTGGGCAGCGGCGCGCCGCGCGAACGCGCCCTGGAGATTATGAAGGATAGTCGCGTGGGAGCGATGGGCGTGTTCGGCGCGGTGGCCGTGCTCCTGATCAAGGTGGTAGCACTGGGGGCGCTTTCCTTGCAGGGCAGTTTTCTCCCCCTGCTCATCGGTTGGAGTGCGGCGCGCCTGGTTCCCGCGCTGGATGTGCTCCTCTTCCCCTATGCGCGCAAAACGGGCACCGGGGGCGCATTTGCGCAGGGAAAGTCGCCCTGGGCGAGCCTTATCGCGCTGGTCAGCGTCGTCGTCATCAGTGGGATCATCGGCCATGTGGTGGGCCTTGCCTTGGCCGTCGGCGTTCTCACGCTGACGCTGCTGCTCCAAATGGGCATCTCGCGCAAGTTAGGCGGATTGACCGGCGATGTCTATGGCATGGGCATCGAACTGACGGAGACGCTGGCGTTAGTAATCGGAAGCGTGCTGGTGAAATGGACATTTATTTAATACGCCATGGCGAATCGACCGGCAACAGCTTGAACTGCTTCCTGGGCTGGAGTGACCACCCGTTGACGGAGCGCGGTCAGGCGCAGGCGCAGGCGATTGCCGGGCGGCTCGCGCCGCTGGGGCCGATGCCCGTCTGGTGCAGCGACCTGCCGCGTGCCCGGCAAACCGCAGAGGCGGTTGTCGCTCCCTGGGGCGGCACGGTCACCGAGGATGCGCGCTGGCGCGAAATCTGCAGCGGCGCGTATGAGGGACGTCCCTGGGACGCGTTTACCGCTGATCAAGAACTCTCGCAACGTTTTGACGCCGATCCCTTTCACACCCCCATGCCCGAGGGTGAATCGGTCGCCATCATGGCCGCGCGTGTGCGCGAGGCCTTTGCCGCCTGCTGCGCCGCGCCGATTCCCCGTCTCGCGGTGGTGACGCACGATGGCCCCATTCGCGCCGTGCTCGCCCACTGCCTGGGCATTCCCCCCGAGCGCTTTTGGACGCTCGCGACGACGCATGGCGCGCTCACGCACCTGACGCTCACCGAGGGTTGGCTGTCGGTACGCTGTGTGAACGACGCAAGCCACCTTGGAGCGCTGGCATGACGCGACCCTTCCGGCTCGGCGCGACATCGTGCGTATATGAGAATAATTTGCTGGCGAATGTTCGCAAGCTTGCCCCGCTGGTGGATGATATCGAACTCGTCCTCTATGACGTGGCGGGGTACGGCTGCAATTTCCCCGGCAACGACGAGACGCGCGCGTTAGCGACACTGGCGCAGGATTTTGCGTTGAGTTACACCGTCCATCTGCCGATGGATGTCTTTCCCGGCGACGCCTCGCTCGCGCTCGCACAGCGCGCCATCGCGGCCACGCGGGCGCTCGGACCACATGCGTATATTCTGCACTTCGATGGCCGCTTGCTGGTGGGCGACCCGTCGCCTGATGTCATCCTTGCCTGGCAAGCGCAGGCCGCAGACGCATTGGCGCAGGTGCTGGCGTGGGTCGGGGAACCGCAGTTGCTCTGCGTCGAGAATTTGGAACTGTGGAACCCGCGCCACTTTGACGCGCTGGTGGCGCGCGCGGGGGTCAGCCGCTGTGTCGATGTCGGCCACCTCTGGCTGGAAGGGCATGATCCCTTGCCCTACCTCGCCGCGCACCAAGCGGGGACCCGTGTGATTCATGCGCACGGTTTTGCCGAACGTGACCACGGCTCGCTGTGCCTACTGCCAGAGGCCGAGGTCAGCGCGTTGTTGACGTGGCTCGCACGTACGGGGTTCTGCGACGTGCTCACGCTGGAAGTCTTCAGCGAAGACGATCTCTTTTCCTCGCTCCGGCTTCTCGACACGCTGCGCGCGCGGGTGGAAGACGCGGAAGGGGTTGCACGCTAATGCGCATGGGCAAACACGGAGTGATCATCCTGGCGCTGGCCGCGGTGCTGGTGGGTATTCTGCTCATCCCGCGCTACGGCTGGGACGGGCACGGCCAACAACGCGGGTGGCGGCTCGGCGCATCGCAGCAGGATTTCCCTCTCACGGTGACCGATGCGCTCGGTCGCACGGTGACGATTCCCACACGCCCGGAACGGCTGATCTCCCTCGCGCCCAATATCACCGAGATCCTCTTCGCCATCGGCGCGGGCCCGCGCGTGGTGGCCGATACTGCCTATTGCGATTATCCGCCCGCCGCTGCTGCGCTGCCCAAGATCGGCGGCTATCTTGATCCGAACCTGGAGAAGGTGCTGGCCTTAAAGCCCGACCTGGTGCTCTGTGACGATATCAACCGCCATGCCATGGTTGATCGCCTCGCGGGCCTGGGTATCCCCGTGGTGATGAGCGCCCCGGAACGCTTGCAAGAGGTCGAAGGGGCCATTCGGCAGATCGGGCGTGCGGTCGGCGAGGCGTCGCATGCCGAGACATTGGCCGACGATTTACAGCGCCGCCGCGCCGCCGTGACGGCGAAAACAGCCGCCTTGCCGGAGGCTTCACGTCCCCGCACGCTGTTCCTCTTCTCGCTCGATGGCTTCTACAGCGCCGGGCCGGGTAGTTATATCGACGAACTCATTCGCTATGGCGGCGGGCGCAACATCATCACGAAACCCGCTGCGGCCTGGCCGCAACTGGCCATCGAATCCATTGTGGCCGCCGACCCGCAAGTGATTATTCTGCTCGCTAAGTACGGTAAGCAACACCACCTTACCGCCGCAGTCGCGCTCGCCACGCTGCTGGCCGACCGCCGTTGGCGCGACATCACCGCCGTCAAGACGCGGCGCGTGGTCGTGCTTGATGACGACCCGATGACCCTCCCCGGCCCACGTCTCATTGAAGGTTTGGAAAGCACCGCCGGCGCCCTGCACCCAGAGTGGGCGGTACCACGTCGGCCATGAGTTGATGCCGATAGTGGTCAATGTCTTTGCCTGCTCCAGAAATGGTGCGTACAACGCCTGCTGTCCCTCCGCCTCATGGTGTACAGTGAGCGCATGCCACGTGATTTACCTATTGCCAATGGCTCGTTGCTGGTGAATTTTGATGCGATGTACCAGTTGCGTGATCTGTACTGGCCGCGCATCGGTCAGGAAAATCACACGGCCGGGCACCCGTTCCGTTTCGGCGTTTGGGTCGAAGGGCAGTTCCGTTGGATTGACGATGCGAGTTGGCAGCGCACGCTCGAATACATGCCGGATACGCTGGTCACCGCCGTGACACTCAGTAATGATCAACTGGCGCTTAGTCTTGAGTGCCAGGACTGTGTTGATTTCCACGAGAACCTCTACCTGCGTAAAATTATCGTGCACAACAACACGCCGCGCGACCGTGAAGTGCGGCTCTTTTTTGGCCAGGATTTTCATATCGACAGTTACGCGGTGGGTGACTCCGCGTATTACGAGCCGGAACGGCAAGCTGTGTTTCATTACAAGGGCATGCGCTGGTTCATCATCAATTGCGCGAAGGAAAGCCAGGGGGCATGGGAACTGGGCATCGATCAATGGGCGGTCGGCGTCAAAGAAGCGCTGCAGCATGAGGGCACGTGGCGCGATGCCGAGGATGGCGTGCTCTCCGGCAATGCGGTGGCGCAGGGCAGCGTGGATTCCTGCGTCGCCTTGCACCTGACCGTGCCGGCCAACGGCGTCGCGGTGGGCTGGTATTGGATTGGGGTGGGGAATAAGTTCACCGAGGTGACGCGCGTGAACCGGGTTGTGCGCCAGAAAGGCCCGCAGACATTACTCAAGCGCACCTGTCATTATTGGAAGCTGTGGGTGGCGAAAGAGGAGGAGGATCTCTCCGTGTTGCCGGACGCGATCCGTCACCTCTACCGGCGCAGCCTGCTTATCCTGCGCACGCAGATCGATAACGGGGGGGCGATTCTGGCCGCCACCGACTACGACGTGGCACGCTATTTCAGCGATACCTATGCCTACATGTGGCCGCGTGACGGCGCGTTGGTGG
>DASXVL010000353.1:0-1665 GCA_036504255.1 Armatimonadota bacterium
CGCGCCCGCTGTGGCGCGCCTGTGGTGCGACCGTATCCGTGCGGCGTAAGGGAGCCGGATGCCAACTTGGGAACGCACCGTCGCGCTCGCAGGCACGGATCAGCAGGCAAGACAGGCGCGCCACAGCGGGCGCGCGCTACAGACGCTCAATCTGCGCAGCTAGGTATAATGTGACGTCCCACTACGTCTAGCGTCTGGGAGTCCCGCGCGCGTCCCCTATACGCCAGACGCTAACATCTGCAACAAGGCAGAGTGCACGACAACCCACAAACCGTGCAGCTACGTGGGATGAGTGGGTGTCACATCATTTCCTATTGGCCATGCGCGAAATATCTCCCATTTCACCAGTATTGCTGCCAACGCTTGCAGGAGGCCATTAATGCCCAGCAGAATAAACGCATACAACCCCAGGTCAGCGACCAACGTTTGCGCTGGGGATATTACGCAGGATAGGAGTGAAAGGCATGACCAGCGACAAAAATTGGTTAACTGCAGTACTGCTCTCGTTTTTCCTGGGTGGATTAGGGGTTGACCGGTTCTATCTCGGCTACACCGGGCTCGGCATCGTGAAGCTCATCACATTAGGAGGCTTCGGTATCTGGAGTTTAATCGACCTCATTCTGCTTATCATGAACAAGATTCCCGATGCGCAAGGTCGCGAGTTGGCTCGCTAAGCTCGGTCGCTTACCGTCGTGAATATGGCCGCGTCCACCAAGCATTTCCCGGTGGACGCGGTTTTTTTGGGGTCACCGCTGCTGTGCGCACCATGGTCCCTGACGCGGGGGGCCACAGGAACTGCGCTTTACCAGCGTCGAGGGTAAGAGGATGGTTTCCGGGTGGATGTCCGCCGGCGGGATGCCTTCGTCAAAACGGCGGAACAGTAGCTCAACGGCGGTGCGGCCCAGGTCGAGCGGATGCTGCTCGACAGTCGTCAGCGGAGGAGAGGTAAACTCGCCCATACTGAGGTTACCACAGCCCAGGATGCTCAGATCCTGTGGAATGCGCACCCCATAATCCGGGGCGAGTTGAATAAGACGCGCCGCATAGAAATCGTTCATGGCCACCAGTGCGGTAGGCGCAGTTGGGTGCGTACAGATTCGTTGGAAGATGGTCTTCGCATACGCGTCCCAGTCCATCGCGCTTTCGTCGCAGGGGAAATGGTGAAAAAATTCCCCCAAGCCGATACGCCGCAATGACTCATGGATGCCGCTATACCGGTTGGGTTTCGTGGGGCCATCCGGTCCGGCAAACGCAATGCGCTGATGGCCTAAGCTTACCAGGTACTGGGCGATCACCGTGGTCAGCGCCGACTCATCGGTCAAGACTTTGTCGATAGGGAGCCCGGTCCGTGTGTTATCGAGAGAAATCGGGAACACGCCATGACTCCAGAGTTCCATCAAGATCTCGGTGGGCAGGACCTCGGAGTTGCCACTCGCCACGAGCACGCCATCAACCCGTTGTTCAATGATACTTTGCAGCGCCTTGCAGGTGTGCGACAGTTTGTGGTGGGTCTGGAGAATGATGACGTGATGCGCTTCCTGATACGCCGCTTCCACGATGCCTTGCAATACATAATCGTAGTATGCCGAGCTAATGAAGGGAACCAAGCAGGCGATGGTACCGGTTTTGCCGGTCAAGAGCCCCTGCATCAAGCGATTAGGCCGG
>DASXVL010000354.1:0-5680 GCA_036504255.1 Armatimonadota bacterium
AAAATCTCTGGGCCATCAATATGGCCCACCGCCAAGCCCTGATGGCGGTCTACATGCCAAGCGAGGAAGCGCCGGGCGAGTCGCACAAGAGATGTGCACGAATTCTCTGTCAGTCCTCGGACCTGTTTCAGATGCTGGCGATATTGAATGAGGAGTTCATCAATCGGCGTCATGGTCTCCGTGGCATCGGGGAGCGGGGCAATCAACCCCTGGCGCCTGAGATAACCGAGCAGGTGCCAGAGCATATTATAGACGCCTTTGTACGCCCCAACCGCCTTGAGCTCCTCTTCAATGAATCGGTGGCCCAGTGCTTCGTCAATGGCACTGATCTCCAGGCGATGCTGGTGCAGATACGCATTGAACTGCCCGGCAAACGAGAGAATCGAGGCGCCGGTGCCGTGGGGGTAGCCGGCTTGCCGTAACTCAACGGCCAATCGATCCAGATGTGAGGCCAATGGGCCGCGACGCAGCTGTTTCAAGCGCGTCGGTGAGGAAAAGTAGAGTTCCAACATGGTGGCAACTCCTTGGAGTGGAATAGTCAGCACCGGTTGCGCACCGGGCTGCCACCAGGAGTATGTTGGATAGCATGCTGGCTTGGCTAGCATGACGACATTGCCTCGCTCTTCTCCTCACGCTTGCCGGTGGTCGGACGACCATGCTTAAATGCGGCATCGCCGGGCATGCGGGCGAGCAAGTGCTTGCGCGCCGTTTTAAACTCATCACCGTTCATCTTCAGGGCGCTGATCAAAAAGACGCGCAGATCGTACTTCGCGCTGACCGGATCATAGGTGCGTTGCCGGGCGGAGGCGCCATGACTGGTGAGCGCGCGGGCGCAGAGTGCCAGACAAAACTGCACGGCGGCCTTCACCTTGCCGGCATGCAGCGTCGATTCGAAAAATCGGAATTCGACCGTGGAGCGCACCCAATAACTCCCAAAATTTACGGTCTGATAGCGGGTCTGGTCGTAGCGCTGCGGGGCTGCGGTATACTGCCCGTACCAGAGGCGATTAACCGCATCCGTCGAGCGAGGGTGGCTCCGGGTCAAGCGCGTAATAAATGCCGGATCGAGCGGTTTGGTATACCGCGCGAGTCGATCCGGGCTGACACCCAGCGCCATCAGAATGAGCGGCTCCTGCTTATAGACCAGCTTGGCCAGGTTCGCCAGTGCCTTGCCGGTGAAACGCTCGGCCCCCACGTGGACGTGCATCCCGGCCTGTGGGCAGGTGCGTGCCCCGGCTTGGCGCAGTGCGCGAATCACCGCCTGTAAAAGCTGAAGATCCGCATACGTAAGAATCGGCGTCACCACTTCGGCCCGCAACTCCGCCGGCACGCTGGAGAGCGAACTGTCTGCTACCACCCGCCAGACCCGCCCGTCGGCCGCTGTCACCTCGTAGGGATCATAGCAGGCCGGATGCCCGACATGCTGCACCGTGCCCCCGACCACCGATTGGATGGCCTGTGCCACCGTCGCACGAGTTTGCCCCACCGTCTCCACCTCGACGCCATACCGGAACGCCCGTAAATCCATCGTTTACCTCCGCGAACACATTCATCACTCGAAGCCCGAAGAAAGTCCAGTGCCTGTGCGAGAAAGACTGGACTTCCTGCGAAGAACGAGCGTGAATGGGGGCGTGGAGGTGAAGGGCGGATGGGGAGTGACCCAATGGGGCTGAATATTATGTGGCGCGAATCGGCGTGGTTGACTTCGGCACGAGCGGTGCCGCCACATAATACGGTGCGCAACATAATATCTCGACTGATCATAGCGCTGTGGATGTTCGGTGTAGTGCCCATACCACTGCGTGTTGAGTTGCTTAAACGTCCTGGGCGGGTTGGCGCAGATACGCCGGATAAATTCCTGGTTGAGCGGCTTGCAGTAGCGGGCTTTGCGAGCATCGCTCACTCCGAGCGCGGCGTAGATGATCTCTTCCTGCTTGTAGACCAGTTTGCACAGGTTCGCGAGCGCTTTCGGGGTGACGTGCTCATTCGATACGTGGATGTGTAATCCTGCGTCCGCTCCAGCTCTGGCCCCAGCGCGCCGCACCGCCCGGATAATTTCCTGGAGCACCGGGATATCGGCATAGCCCAGGATTGGGGACACAATTTCCGCCCGCTTGTCCGGTGGCGCACTTGTCAAGCTGCTGTCTGCCACCACGTTCCATACCAATCCCCGCGCGTCGGTGACCCTGTATGGGTCGTAACACGATGGGGTGCCGATGTGCTCGACGGTTCCCCCGACGACGCTGCGGATCGCGTCCGCCACCTCGCGCCGGGTGAGTTGGGTCGTTTCCACCTCGACTCCGATCTTGATTTCTTCCAGGGTTACCATGGTTGCCTCCGACTGTGATCTCAGAACACGCGATTCGTGTTCTCCCCCAATGAATCACTCTGTTCGGCAAAAATGTCTACTGGCAGGGTGCCAGATTTGGAAGAAAGATCGAAGAACGAATTGACCCCGCACACGGGCGAGGTCTGGGGTAGCGTCAGGCAGCATGCATGCGTTATCCGAGCGTCGAGTGGCGCAGGTTCAAACCGCTGCCACCGAGCCTGGTGGCATACTGCCCACTCTCGTAATACTCGAATTGATTGGCCGGGCAGACCAGCAGGTTCCCAGAGACCAGCGCGACATCGCCGACGCCGATGAAGCGCACCCCCACCGATTCGCATCGCTGGCAGCATGGATGATCTGGTTATTGGTCACCTGCACGTTGTGCCCATTGGACACTTCCACTCCGGAAGTCGCCGGATAGGTGATGACATTCCCGCTCACCGTCACGCCGCGCGAGTTGGCCACGCTCACGCCTTGCAGACTCTGGGTGTTGGCGATCACGTTTCCCGTGATCACCGAGGGGCCACACGTCTCCAGAGCGATGCCACCGGCATCCGCTGACAAAAACACCGATAGCCATCGACATCTTCCAACGCATTGGGGAAGAACGCGGCACGGTATGGTATAATGACTGTGATACAGATACACCCAATTCGCGTTTATGTTGATACGTGCGTGTTCGGCTGGGTATTCGATACGGAGTTCGAGAAAGCCACGCGGGAGTTTTTCGCACAGGTGAAGCAAGGGCAATTCCACCTGATCACCTCGGCACTGGTCATGGAGGAAGTCGAAAATGCGCCAGCATCCGTGCAGGAGCTCTTCCGCGAACTGCTGGTGGGGTCGATGACGGTCATTGACACGCCCGGAGAGGCCTTTGATCTGCAGCAAGCGTATCTTGACGCCGGTATTGTGACGACCAAATGGGCCGATGATGCCTTGCACGTGGCGACGGCCACCGTGACGGACTGCGCATTGACTGTGAGTTGGAATTTCAAGCATATTGTGCACTATCAAAAAATCCCGTTATATAACGCCGTGAATGTCACGAACGGCTACCGAGCGATTGCGATCCACTCACCGATTGAGGTATTGAACGATGACGAACGATAAGCCATTTGACTGTGTCGACATGAAGCACCAGGCGGCGGAAAAGGTCCAAGCCCATTTGGCCGGGATGAGCCGCGACGAAAAAGTTGAATATTTCCGTGAACGCACCCAGGCACTGCGTGCGTTACAGCAACAACTCACCCAAGAGCAGGAGCTTAAAAAGAGCGCGTAGCCTTCCGGTCAAAGAACCGGCAGGCGCGCGTCTCGAATGTCGTCTACTGCCGTTGCACCGCGCAGCGATTCTCCGTCTCCTCGAACTGCCGGCACTCGTCACAGATCGCGTCATCGGCAAAGGCGCGTGCGGCAGGACCACCGAGGGCCAACGCAGCCGCTGCCGTCGGCATGGCGCTCTTCGGCCCCAGCCCCAGGAAACTCCGCGCTTCATCGACGTCGAGTACGCCCAGCGTGACCATATCGACAATGGGCTTGGCCTGCCGTTCGTCCAGCACGTCGATTCCCGGCTTCTCCTGCGCGCGGTTCGCCGCCTCGACATCCGGGTCCAATTCCATCTTCACCTGCAGACTGGAGCGGGAGATGAGTTTGCGGTCGTAGAGTTCGAGCAGCAGCTTTTTAAGATCGACGGCATCGTTCGGATCGAGGTCGTTGAAGAGATACTGAACGGTGGCGTTCTCGTGCCCGCTCAAGGTGAGCCAGTCATCGAGCACCCAGTCGAGCAACTGCCGGGCGATTTGCTTGATCTCACGAATCATCACCAGCATCTTTTGCATGGAGACGGACGCCGTGGCGAAGTTCGGGCCGTCGCCGGTGACGAGTGAGCGGGACAGACCCAACCCGACGATAATGTCTTCCTTGACTTCCCTCACCTTTTCCTCGACGTTGAGCACGCTTCCCTCGGCGCCATGCGTTTCCACCCCCACATAAAACGGCACCACCAGACCGGACTTCATGTCCATTTTGTTGACCATGTCGCGGATGTCCTGCAGCATCTTCTGGTCGGGGGTAATCACGCGCTGGTTGAACGCGCCGCCGACCTTGATGAGGCGAAACGGGGTCGCCCAGCGTTTGGCGATGGCCTGCTCGGCCTTGCGGTAATCGCGGAGCAATTCGATGGACTGGAAGGCGGGCAGCACCAGACTGTTGCCGCGCGGGGAAAATGGCGGTGCATCCCACCGGAGATGAATCACCTGCTCGATGGGCAGCGAGAGGCCATCCCCGGCGGCAGGGGCATCCTCGGGATACTGTTGCATCTCCATGAGTGTGCCGTGCGCATACTTCACCTTCACCGAGGTGGGGTTAACGCAAGTGATCGCCTCGATATCGCGCCCATCCTGGGTGTAGCGTTTGAAGCCAACCGCGTCGCCCTTGACCAGGAGTTGCAGGATCATGTCCTTGACGAAGGTGGAGAGCGCCAGCCGATCATGCAACTCGCTCACGCCCTCTTTCACCACCTCGTCGTCACTCGCCAGCTTGATCTCATCCCCCACGGCGAAGCAACGCCAGGAGTTGACGCAATTCTTCACCAGCGGTTCCTCGATGTAGTAGGTCCAAGCGCGGCGTGCGCGCTCCTCCCCGGTGACCGGGATGGGATCGGTGGGCGTGACGCTGATGAACGCCGACCCGTCGATGGTCGCGGCGCTCGCCTGCGGCAGCGGCTGCGCCAGCGCGCCGGTGGTCTGCTGTGGACGATATCGTGATTTAGCCATGGTGATGATTCCTCACTAATAGAAAATCGGTGCGGTGAGCAGCGGTAGCACGCAGACTGATTGCGTTTCGCCGAGGTTGAGCCGTCCCAACTCGCGCACAAGCACGGCGCAGCGCACCGCGTCGATGATGTGGTCATGGCCTTTCGAGTAGACCACCGCGTTGTTGGTCATCGTATAGGTGTGCGTGGTGAATTGATCCTGCAGTTCCAGGTCGCCGTGCGGGAAGCGAATCTCCCGGCGTTGCAGCATGCCGTTGATGATGGAGGTCATCAACTCCTTGGTGCGCTTGCGCACCTCGCCCCCATCCGGGGTGGGCAGCGCGGTGACCCCGCCGAAATCGACACCCCGCAAACGGCCACTGAGGTTCAAGGGCCGATACGCATCCAGCATCAGCAGTTCCTGCACCACCGCGCCACCGTTCCCGCCGTTATCGATACCGATGCCCGCCGGGGTGTAATACCGCTCCAGCAGCGAGATGAGCATGGACAATATTGGATAGGCCACATGCTCGCAGTGGATGCGCAGCACCAGGCTGGCGACCGGCTTCTCCCCAGAGGCATCCTGGAACACGACGACTTCC
>DASXVL010000355.1:0-4394 GCA_036504255.1 Armatimonadota bacterium
CGCGCCCGCTGTGGCGCGCCTGTGGTGCGACCGTATCCGTGCGGCGTAAGGGAGCCAGGGGCCAAGTTGGGAACGCTCCGGCGCTCTCGCGGGCACGGATCGGCATGCGAGACAGGCGCGCCACAGCGGGCGCGCGCTACGGGTACCAAGAGAAGGCACGACGTGACAACCCGCGACTGCCATACGCTAAACGCTAAACGCTTGCTCACACATCGAGACAGGCTGCACGCTATGACGCCATGCGTAAAGGATTGAAAGATGACTGCTCTGCCACTACATCATTATCTCACGCTGCGCGCCTTCCCTCCTGTCGTCCACCCGCGCCATGCGCGCGAGATTTTGGCGACGCCGGCGCGCGAGACGCTGGCGGATTGGGTGGGCGGGTATGCCGTCACCGTGCCGGAGCACCGGCAGTTGCTGGAAGACCTGCTGGCCTCCTTCGCGTGGAAGACGCATGGGCAGGCGGTGTTGGTGCACGGCCTGTATGGTACCGGCAAATCGCACCTGCTCGTGTTGCTGCACCTGCTGCTCACGCTGCCGGACGCCTGGTCGCCCTTCCTGGACGCGCATCCCACGTTCGGGCGCTATGGCACGGCGATCCGCAGTCACCGCCGGTTGCTGGTGCATTTTTCGCTGGACGAATACCGCGCCCACCACCCGTTGGAACGCACCATCGGCCATGCCGTGACCCGGGCGCTGGAAGAGGCGGGCATCGCGGTACCGGACGCCTGGGGGAGCGCGCTCTCGCGCCGCGAGGCCTGGGCGGCGCTGCTGGAGAGTTGCCGGGCACAGGGCTATGACGGCGTGGTGCTGTGCATCGATGAGCTCAGCCTCTTTCTGGCAGGAAAAACGCCGGCCAAGCGTGAGGCCGACGCCGCCTTTCTGCAATGCCTGGCCGACCTGACGCAGCGCGCGCCGCTCTGGCTCATCGGCGCCGTGCAACGCCAGCTCGCCGCCACCGGCGCGCTCAGCACGCATTCCTGGCGGCAGGTGGAGGACCGCTTTCGCCGCTATGCGCTTACGCCGCAGGCCATGGGCGAGGTGCTGCGCGAAAAACTTTTCCTCCGCCGCGACCCCGCCGCGCTGCGCGCCGCCGTCATGACCACGGTGGTGCCGCAGGCCGCCGCGCTGGCGCTCGATCTCTCGCCCGGCGCGCTGCATCACCATTGGCCATTCCACCCGGCGGCGCTCGCGTTACTGAGCGAGGTGGCGAACGCGCATCTCTCACCACACCGCAGTGTCGTCGAAGTGCTGCAACGCCTCGGGGATACCGGCTGGTTGGCGCGAGCGGCAGATTGCCTGATCACGCCGGACGAGTTGGGGCTGCTCATCGCGCAGGATCTGCAGGGCGACGAGCGCCTCGCGCCACTTTGGGCCGCCGAAACCACCTTGCGCAGCGGTATTGCGAACGCCGAGCAGCCCGCGTTGGCGTCGGCTGCCCTCACCGTCCTGCTGCTGCAGCATCTGGCCGGACGCAGCGTGACGGTCGCCGGGTTGCGCACGCTGCTCTTTGACGGGCAGACCGCCCCCACGGTCGCCGAGCTGTCGGGCGCGCTCCAGCACTTGCGGCGCACGAGCGCCTATCTGTCCGTCACGCGCGCGGCTGACCCGGCGGACGAGGTCTTCGCCATCACCGTCGATGATGACTGCGGCGTGCAGGCGTGGGCGCGCATGCAGGAAGTGCAGCGTGACTTCACCGCGCACGACCCGCGTATCATCGAAACGGCACTGCGCGCGGAGGAGCAGGACGAGTGGCCGCTCGCCGATGCCCTCAGCGGGCGCTCTCTCGCCATCCCCTGGCACGGTGGGGAACGCGTCATCCATCTCGTACTACCGCAACAGCTCACCCGCGAACGCTGCGCGGCGGATTTTGAGGCGCTGTGCGCGGGGCATGCGGATGGGCAGCTCACGCTGGCCTGGCCCGGTGACACCGCGGCCGCCACCCGCTGGCAGGAATCGCTCGCGGCGCTGGCGGGAGCGCAGTGCGGCGTCTACGCCTGTTGCTTCCCGCGCCCGCTCTCGCCGGAGGAGTGGGGACTCTTGCGGGAATTCGCCGCCTGGCAGGGCGCGGCGAACCCGGCGGAACCGACCAGCGCCGCGCACGAGCGCCAGCTACGCCGCCGCTGCCACGAGCGGGCGGAGGAACTGCGCCCGGCGGTGTCCCAACTGTTGCGCGCGCTCTATCTTGAGGGAGAGTGCGTGCTGGCCAACGGTGAAACCGCCAGGCTGCGCACAGCGGAGAGCCTGGCGCTGGCCGTCGCGCCACCCTTCGCCGCCGGTTTTGCCCGCCTCTTCCCGCTGTTGGGGGCATTGAGCGCGGAGAATCTCCCGTCGCACCTGGCGAGTCAGCAACTCTTGCAGCACGTCATCGCCCCCGGCGCGGTGCCCGCCGCGCCCTACAGCGTGCTCATCGAGCAGATCGAACGTTTTCTCCTCCCGCTCGGCTGCGCCAGTTGGGAGGGGGAGAAGATACGGGTGGTTCCGCCCTGCCGGGAGATACTTGATCCGCTCCTCAACCAACTCGAACACGGGCCGCTCCGCGTGACGGAGGCGCTCAGCGCCCTGCGCCGCCCGCCGCTCGGGCTCACCGGCGAACAGGGCAAGTTGGCGGTCGCCGCCGCGCTGTGCGGGGGCGCGGTACAAGGTCTGGACGGTTTTCTGCACCCCGTCGAGACGCGGACAGCGGGCGGCGCGCTGCTGGACACTGTCGTCTTCCTCGCGTTGCCGCACGTCATCGACGAACGCTACCGCCCGCAACTGCTGGAACTCGCGGCGTATTGGCAGTTGCCGCTTGCGCCGTGGGCGCTGCTCTGCACGCAGGCTGAGCGGCAGTGGCACGCGTGGCTCGCGGACATGCAACACGAGACGCCGGCGATCTGCGCGATGAGCGAGGCGTGGAGCGAGTTCGCCGACGTGCTGCCCTGGGGCTGGCGGGAGAGCGAGGCACTGCTGCGGCAACTCAACGAATGGGCCGGGCGCGAGGGTTTTACCGTGGCGCACGCGCTGGAGGCCGCCGGCGACGGGTTGTGCGCTCTGGTGCAGTCCGGGACGACGCTCCGCGACGCCGTGCGCTGGTGGGAGGACCGACTGCCCGCCCTGCGCACGCTGCACGGCAACGCGCTTCCGCCGGAGTTGGCGGCGCCGGTGGAAGCCATGCGCCAGGCGCTCGTTGCCGGGGAACAGACATTGCCGACGCTGGCGGCGCTCGGCGCGCAGCTTGATGAGGCCATGGCGCAGTACACCACGCGCTATCGGCGCTGGCACGAGGACACCTTCGGCACGGCGGTGGTGACGGCGCTGCGCGACGCGTTCGATCACCCGGATTTCCGCGCCGTGAAACGGCTCAGTCAACTCCCCCTCCCCGTGCCGGACGCCGCGCAGGCCTGCCTGGCGGCGCTGGCGCTGGCGCGCACCGCCTACTGCGCCGGGGATTTTACCTCGCTCGTCACGCACGGGTGCTGTGCGCGCTGTGGCAAGAGCTGGGGCAGCCCGTCACCGATGCCGGTGGCGGCGCACATTCGCGACGAGGCCACGGCGGCGCTGCGGGCATTTGCCGCCGTGCTCGCCACCCACCCCTGGGCCGCCACCGTGCGCGCCCGGCGCGAACGCGCGCCGGATGCCATGGCGACGCGCGCGGACGCCTTGCTCAACTGGCGCGCCGACGACGGCGCGACGGCGCTGCTGACCCTGCTGGATGACGAGTTCCTCGCCTGGCTCTGCCGCGAGGCGGAGGTGACGAGCGAGCGCCAAACCGAAGGCATCACCCGTGGACTGCATGGCCGCGACCTGACCGTGCGCGAAGCGCGCACGCTGCTGGAGCAGTGGCTGGACCCGGAGCAGGCGCTCGCGGAGGAGAGCGTGCTCCGCTTTACCTGAGGCGGGGGGTGCTGAAGTAGACCGGTAGAAAAAGGCGATGCTCTGCAGAGGCGATGGGTCCGTAGTACCGGCTGAAAGAGGGCCCAAGCCCCGCGCGTTCCCTTCTTTGGCTCCGAAAGGAGCCCGTAGCCACTAGCCACGGGTGAAGCAACGCGCAACCCGTGGACCATGTCCGCCCGTGATGGCCAGCCCTGAAGGGGCGACAGACGTCCCTGCTGTCGCCCCTTCAGGGCTGGCCGATCTTTCGATATGGTAATCCACCAGTTCCGCTGCGCTGCACTGGTGGCTAGTGGCTGCGAGCCCCTATCGGGGCTAGGGATAACACATAGGACTTCAGCCAGGGCTGTTGATTAGAGGGCGATAGCCGGGCTTGGGCCCATAGTATTACCCACAAGTCGGTATAAGAGATGGAAAACGAAGAAATAGCTCATCTGCTCTCCGATGGACGAATTATTCATCGGTAGCAACGACGAGTTGTCAAGCCGAATTAGCGACACATGAGCATCAGACAGGGATAA
>DASXVL010000356.1:0-4026 GCA_036504255.1 Armatimonadota bacterium
GACTCGCTGCGCTCGAACCCTTCCAATCAGTGCTAAGGACTTATGGCTGGGCTGGTGATCAGTATCATTCCAGGAGTTTTGTCACTGTCCAGCTATCACCGGTTCGAGACTTCCACACCGTGCTATGAGTCCAACCTGGTAGCACGGTGCGGGAATGACCAAATCAACCGATGAGTGGCTGCACGTAGACGAGTACATCCTCGGCAGGCATGACTTGCGACGCTTTCGTGGCGCGGTCGCGCACTTCCACGTTGCCTTCGCCGGCCAGCTTGCCGACGACGACCTGTACCGGCACGCCGATGAGGTCGGCGTCTTTGAACTTGATGCCGGCGCGTTCGGCGCGGTCGTCGTAGAGCACTTCCACGCCGGCGGCGTGCAGTCGGTCATAGAGGCTGTCCGCCAGCCCGCGTTGCGTATCGTCCGCCGCGTTGGCGACAATGAGGTGTACCTGATAGGGCGCGATGCTCATTGGCCAGATGAGGCCGTTATCGTCGTGGCTTACCTCAGCGACGGCGGAGAGGATGCGGCTGACGCCGATGCCGTAGCAGCCCATGATGATGACCTTTTCGCTACCGTCTTCGTCAGTGAACACGGCGTTCAATGGCTCGGATATGGCGTAGCGCAGCTTGAAGATATGCCCGAGTTCCATGCCGCGCCGCTCATCGAACGGGGTGGCGCAGTTCGGGCAAACGTCGCCCGCGACCGCGAAGCGCAGGCGCGACCAGGTGATCTCCTCGGTGACATCGGACCAGTTGACGTGGACCAGGTGGGTATCCGCCATGTTCGCGCCAGTGACGAAATTCACCATGCCGCGCAACTCTTCATCGCCGTAGATGGGGATCTGCAGGCCGACCGGGCCGCTGAAGCCCACCGGGCCGCCGGTCGCTTCCTCGATCTGTTCCGGGGTGGCCATCTCCAGACGCGCCGCGCCGAGCAGAACGCGGAAGCGTCCCTCGTTCAGTTCGCGGTCGCCACGCACCAATGCCGCCACCGGCTTGTCGTCGGCGAGGTAGATGAGCGTCTTCACCAGCCGTTCCGGTATGGTATGTAGGAAGTCGCAGACCTGCTGCACGGTGTGGGCGTCGGGTGTATCCACCTTCGCCAGGGTTTTCGGGGCTTCCGCCGGTTCGGGAATGACGAGGCGGAAGTCGGCGATTTCCTGGTTGGCCGCGTAGCCGCACTGCGGGCAGAGCAGAATGGAATCCTCGCCCGCGTCGCTGAGTAGCATGAACTCTTTCGTTTCCTTGCCGCCGATGGCCCCACCGCTGGCTTCCACGGGGGTGATGTCCAGGCCGCATCGCTGGAAAATGGTCTGATAGGTGCCGTACATCTGGCGGTAGGTCGCGTCCAGATCTCCCTCATTACGGCCAAAGGAGTAGGCGTCTTTCATGAGGAACTCGCGGCAGCGCACCAGCCCGCCGCGCGGACGCGGCTCGTCGCGGAATTTCATCTGGATCTGGTAGAGGTTCAGCGGCAGGTCGCGGTAGGAGCGCACGTTGCGTCGTACGAGGTCGGTGATGACCTCTTCATGCGTTGGCCCGAGGTAGTACTGCGTGCCCTTGCGGTCCTTGAAGCCGATGAGCACGTCGTGCATGGTCGCCTCGCGCCCGCTCTCCGCCCACAGGTCCTGCGGGGTCATGACGGGCAAGAGCAACTCCTGCCCACCGGCGCGATCCATCTCCGCGCGGATGATATCGGATACCTTATTCAACACGCGCCAGCCCAGGGGCAGGAACGAGTAGACACCGGCGGACAACTGGCGAATGAACCCCGCGCGCAACAACAGGCGATGGCTGGCCATCTCCACTTCGGCGGACACCTCGCGCAGCGTGGGCGCAAAGAGCTGGGAATAACGCATGACAACTACCTCCAACGATCACAAAACACCGGTTATTGTAGCAAATTCAGCGCCCGCTGGCGAGGTCTGAGGCACAACAGGATGAAGAGCCGACCTGTTGCATTCCTCGCACTCACATCGTATACTTGAGCACCAAGGTAGTGCAGTTGATCTCTCAGGAGGAGGCATCGCGCATGAATTGCCCGCAGTGCGGCACATCGCTCGAGAATGATGCGTCAGAATGTCCCGTCTGCGCCGCGCAGCAACCGGCCTCATCCGACATCCGCTCCTCACCACTTCGTCAGGCGACAGTAAAGTGGTCACAAGTCGTGTGGCCGTCGCGGCGCTGCTACTGGGAATCCTTTCCTTTTTTACCAGTGGGTTGACCGGACCGTTCGGCATCGTTCTGGGAATAATGGGGCTTGTCCAATTTTGATCGCGAAACCAGTGGGGAAAATTGCAAAGCCTGAGGAGATTGTCCTCACTGCCGATGGTGGAGATTTCGAACGTTTCCTTGGTAATGTGAATGATATTGCCGTTCGCATACCGATAAGAGCAATCGTCCAGGGTATTATGCCGCTTATGTTGACGGCCATGTGGCTTTCATCAAAGCCGGGAGCCATATTCGATTACGTTAATTACGAAAGGGATAGATCATGACACCTCGTGAACGCCTCTTCACACGGCTGCAGGGGCAGCCGGTGGACCGCGCGCCGAATCTCGCGATTCTGATGCAGTTCGCAGCCCGCTTTATCGGGCAGCCGTTTGATGTATATTGCCGGGATTACCGGGTGATGGTTGAGGGGAATCTGCGCTGCAATGATGTCTTTGGCATCGATTTGCTGAGTACGATGTCCGACGCGTACCGCGAAACGGCGGACTACGGCGCGGACGTGACGTTTCCCGCCGACAGTCTGCCCCTTTGCAAAGCGCCGCTGTTGGGCGGGCCGGAAGATTTCGGCAAGCTGCGGCGTTTTGATCCCTGGCAGTCGGTGCGCATGCGCGACCGTTTGCAGGCGGTGGCTCTCTATAAACAGGAAGCGGGAGACACCTATCCGATTCTGGGGTGGGTGGAAGGCCCCATCGCGGAGATGTCCGATTTGCGTGGCTTGAGCGAGACGCTGATGGACCTCTATGAGGAACCGGCGTTCGTCGAAGACGTCTTCAACCTGTGCACCGAGCAGGCCATCGACTGCGCCCGCGCGCAGGTGGCGGCCGGCGCGGATATCATCGGCGTGGGCGACGCCGCGGCATCGCTACTGAGCGCGGAGTTGTACACCGCGCATGTCTTGCCCTTCGAGCAACGCCTCATCGCCGCCGTGCACGCGACGGGCGCGAAGGTAAAGTTGCACATCTGCGGCGACATCACGCATCTGCTCGACCAGGTCTGGCGCAGTGGCGCGGATATCATCGACGCCGATTGGATGGTCGATATTCGTCGCGCGGCCGCGTGCTGGCCACAGTCGACCGTGCTTAACGGCAACTTCGACCCGGTGGCGGTCATGCTGCAGGGCACGCCCGAGGATGTCAAACACGCGGCCTGGCGCAACCTGCGCGAGGGCGGCGACCGCCTCTGCGTGTCGCCCGGCTGTGAAGTGCCCCTCGGCACCCCGGACGCCAACCTGCAGGCGTTACATGAGGCATTATGCGCGGGCGTTGCCGCCGTGTCGTGAGCCGAAGAGTGGCTTTGAATACAGTTTATTGGAGACCGAAACAGATTACGTGAAGGAGGAATGACCCATGAATTGTCCGCAATGCGGCGTGCCGGTTGAAGCTGGCGCCACACAGTGCCCAACGTGTGGAGCGGCGCTGCCGTCGTCCATCCCGACGCCCCCGGTGGTACAAGTGCCCCCCTCGCTTGGGGCGCAGATGCCGCCAGCGACGCCTGCGCGTACCAGTGGCTTTGCCATTGCCGCATTAGTGTTGGGGATCTTTTCTCTCATAAGCTTTGGGTCTACCGCGTTGCTCGGGGTTATTTTTGGTATTATCGGCATCGTACAGACCGGCAGGAGTCAGGGGCGCTTAACGGGGAACGGCATGGCCATCGCCGGTCTGTCTATCTCCGCGCTCGCCCTGGTGACTCTCCCAATCATGGCCGCGATTCTCTTTCCCGTCTTTGGCAAAGCCCGCGACAAGGCACGCATGACGCAATGCATGAGCAACCAGAAGCAGATCGCACTGGCGGCAAC
>DASXVL010000357.1:0-4872 GCA_036504255.1 Armatimonadota bacterium
CAGGGCAGGTAGATGGCCGGTCCAACCCAGCCCAGCGTGATCAGCAGCATGGCGCTGCTCGTCGCTTTGGGAGGAGCGGCGAGTAGCGCGCTCCACATATTCGGCAAATCACTGCCATGCGTTAACGAGCGCAACCAGAACAGGCCAATGCCCCCGAGCAGCATGGCGATACCAAGGATGATGACGGGTTCCAACTGGTCCCAGTGCCCGCGCGGGCGAAAGAGCAAAGCCCACAGGACAATCGCACCGGCCAGGAGCGCGAGCCAACTGGCCAGCACCATGGTGAACTGCACGCTAAAGAGCATGGTGAGCGCTAGCCCGGCCAGCAGCAGCACGCCGACAAAGTACGGTAGGGCATGCGGCACCATACTACGCCGTGCGGCGGGCACCCAGCTGACCACCGCCAATACAGCGCCGAGCAAGGCGGCAGCCCACAATGTATAGGCGTCGACCATCAGCGTGGCGTCGCGCAGCGACCACCCGATAAACACCTGCGCGCCACGCCCTGCCATCTGCGAGAGTGCGAGCAACGCCAGGGTGAATATCCCCCCGCCACTCACCACCGCCATCCAGGCGGGCGCACGGAGCAACTGGATGTACTCGTGCGCGGGTATGTGGCGCAGTGGCTTGAGCGCGAGCGCAAACAGGGCGAGCATGCCTGCGGCGAGCACGGGGAGGATTATGAGAATGATTACGACAGTTTCCAGCACGACTCAGTCAGCCTCCATCGTCTCTGTACGGCAGACCCACGCACAACAAAGCCCTCGGCAAGCGGACCGAGGACATGAGTCACCTGCGAACTGCCAGGCGCACCGGCTATTCCGCATAGATCACGCGTAACGCTTCTTCCATTGAGGTGATGCCTTCCAAAATCTTATTCATGGCATCTTGCTTGAGGGAAATCATGCCGGCTTCCAACGCCGCTTGCCGTAAGACATGCGTCGGCGCTTTTTGCAAAATCATCTCACGCAGTTCATTATCGATCGGCATCAATTCAAAGACGCCGATGCGGCCTTTATAGCCCGTGCCGCGACAGTACTGGCAACCCGCGCCGCGATAGAACGTCACCTCTTCCGTATCCATGAGGAAATTCAGCCGTTTGAAGGCTTCAAGCGACGGGGTGTACGCTTCTTTGCAGCGCGGGCAAATCGAACGCACCAAGCGCTGTGCCAACACGCCGATCACGGCGGAGGCGGTGAGGAAGGGCTCGATGCCCATCTCCGTCAAACGCGCGATGGCGCCGGGCGCGTCGTTGGTGTGCAGCGAAGAGAGCACCAGGTGACCGGTCAACGCGGCTTCCACCGAAATGAGCGCCGTTTCGCCGTCACGCGTTTCACCGACGAGAATGATATCCGGGTCCTGGCGCAGCATGGTGCGCAACACGGCGGGGAATGTCATGCCCGCGCGTACATTCACCGGCGCTTGGGTGAGGCCGGGTAATTGGTATTCTACCGGGTCTTCAACCGTCAGAATGTTTTTATCCGCGCTGTTGAGCTGGTTGAGTGTCGCGTACAGGGTCGTGGATTTTCCCGATCCGGTCGGTCCGGTGACCAGAATGATGCCATAGCTGCGGTGAATGAGCCGGTCATAGTTATCCAACATGGCAGATGGAATGCCCAGCTTATTGAGCGTGACGGAGATGCCGCTTTTATCCAACACGCGCAAGACCACTTTTTCCCCATGCACGCCGGGCAGGCTGGACACGCGCAGGTCAAATTCCCGTCCATTCAACGTCAGGCTGATGCGGCCGTCTTGCGGTGCGCGCTTTTCGGCGATGTCCATGTCCGCCATGACTTTGATGCGCGAGATGAGCGCGGCTTGCACCTGCTTCGGCACCGCGGTCCCGTCAACCAGCATGCCGTCGACACGATAGCGCACGCGCACCTTCGTCCCCTCGGGCTGCACATGAATATCGCTCGCCTTATCGGAGATAGCCTGGCGGATAATCATATTCACCAGTTGAATAATGGGGGCATCGTCGACGAGTTCGCGCAGTTGATCGACGGAGATGTCTTCATCACGCTTCTCTTCGACGAGCTTGAGCTCCCCATCACTGCCCACTTCATCCACGACACGCCGAATAGTCTCATCCAGGTGATCGCCGGAGGAGAGCAGGTTGGTGATGGCGTTATTCAGGTCCTCTTCGACGGTAATCACCGGATCGATTTCCAGACCGGTGACCAGGCGCAGCTGGTCAATGGTGAAGATATCGAGCGGATTGAGCATCGCCACCGCGAGTCGGTTGTTGTTCCGGCTGACCGGCAACACACGATAGCGCTGCACCAGGTGGCGCGGAATCAAATCGAGCACTTCTTCGTCGAGTTGATCGACATTCAATTCGATGAACGCTACACCCCATTGCCGTCCCAGTGCGCGCGCGCGTTCTCGCTCGGTGATCAGTCCCATTTTGACCAACACCTGACCGAGCGGCTCACGGGTGCCGCGTTGCACCTGCAGCGCTCGCTCCAGATCAGCCTCAGAGAGCTCGGAGATTTCCCGAATTATTTGGCCTATCGCGCGATTTCCGATCAAGGTCTATCGCTCCTGACGATGCAGAAGGTGCTCTTGCCCATGGGCGCGAAGACCTTCTGCACCTGTATACTGTATTCGTGGGTCCTGGGATGACTCAATTTACGACGTGAATAAACACCGGTAGTTCTGTACGGCCGCCGTTTACCGTCGTCACCGTATAAATCAACTTCACAGTTTGATCCGCCGTCTTGGGTGTCCATGTCATGACGGGGGTCGTCGGGCTGTCAATCAACCCGGCATCCTCCGGCACCTGTGTCCATTGCCTATTCTTGATCTGGTCGCCCGTGGCCAGCTTCTCGGTCACCGAAAGGGTTATGAAACCGGTCACCGGCACAGCACTCGCATTGATCCCCGACGGTGTATAGCTCACGGCCAACTCAGGGTTCAACGCCACTGTCGACCCGCCACAACCGGCTATCACTAGCATACATACCCCGGCAAAGAGCAATACAACCATTGCGCGAATTATCATGGGTTCTCCTCCGCATTCTTCATCACTTCGACGGTGCCACGACGGGTGTGGCGTTCCCCAGCAGGGACTGCATGAGCCGCGGCGTGACCATAATGAGCAGATCCTTACTCACCGGCGTCGTCGTCTTACGCGAGAACAGGGAACCGACCAGCGGGAGATTGCCCAACACCGGCAGACCGGAGCGATTGATGGTCAAACCGTTTTGCGTCAGGCCACCGATCACCAGGGTTTCCCCATCGTGCACTTGCACGGAGGTGGCGCTCTTTGTCTCGCTGATCTGCGGTAATTCCGCACCCGACGTGCCCTTGTTAAAGCCGACCAGTTGGCTGACGATCGTGGAAATTTCCAGCGTGATCACGCCATCCTTGGACATTTGCGGCAAGACGCGCAGGGTGACGCCCGCATCGACCTCGGTGGTACTAAAAATGGGTGTCCCATTGCTATAGCCGGAGACGATTTCGTAGAGGATCTTATCGCCCACGTGAATGAGCGCCTCACGGCCATTCTGTACGACCGTCGACGGCTGACTGATCAACTTTGCCTTATTTTGCGTTTGCAACATATTCAATGTCGCATTGAAGGCAATGGGATCGCGCAAGATCCGCCCGAGTTTGAGCACCTCACCTGAAGCCGCTTCCTTCATTCCTACCGTCACGGTGCCCGGCCATTCGATACCTAACTGCCTGGTCGCTGTAGAATCAACACTCACGATTTCCGCCCGGATGGAAATCTGTGCCGATTCGGTATCTAATGCGGCGAGCAAAGTTTCCGCGCGCGTCACGACATCGCTCGGACCGACGAGGATCAGATCAAAAATCTTCTGCATGGCGGCATCACCGGTCACCGGCTTGCTGCCGCCCGTATCGGCATTATCGTTGGAGACGACCGTCGGCGTATCGCCCCGTTTACTTGGCGCGGTCGACACCTGCAGGCCTTGCATGCCGAAGAGTTCGTTCAACTTTGCTTTGGCCTCATCCACGCGCAGGAAGCGTAAGGTATAAATGCGGAACACTTTTTCCGGGCCCACATCGATCTTGGCCAACGAGGCCTCGGCATCTCTGACCACGCTCTCCGTCCCGATCAACATGAAATCGCCGACCGGTTCGGTGACGTTCAGCTTACCGGTCTTATCGCGTACGACTTTGGTACCGATGCTCGTGGAGGGCGCCACGGCGGTCGCGCCTTTCTCGCTCGACGCGCCCGGCGTAAAGGTCATCGGCGCCGTGACGATGGTCAAACCACTCGATTCGAACTGTCCGAGCAAATAGGCCATGGCTTGCGTCGCGTAGATGCGCTCCACGTGACAGCGTTTTTGCGTCAGGGGTGCGTTGACATCAATCGCTTGCACACTGGCGAGCGCATCGACGATGACGCTCTTGGGTCCACGGAGAATCAATTCGTTGCTATCCCACAGCCCAGCGGTCGTCGCCCCTTCGGCGGCGGCAGGCGCGGGGCCAGTTGGCGCATCGGGCCCAGTGGCAAAACTGCCTTGCCAACGATGATTTGGCGCATAACTCACCGTGAGCCCCTGTCCCTTGTACACCTCTTCCAGGTAGGATTTCGCCTGCCAGGGGACCAGGAATTTGACCATGTACGTGGCCTCGGTCTTTTCCATGAGGGCAGCGCCCCCCCGCGTCGGCACATCAATCGTCGCAAATAATGCTTTCACGGCATCCAAACGTTTTGCGTCGCCACTGATCAGCAAGCGATTATTGGACAGACTTTTCGCCTGTACATCCGCATAGATCGCGCCCAACGCCGCGATGGCATCCGCCGGGGTCATCACCTGCAAGGTGATAATGGTAAATGCCTTTACGGGATCCTTCTCCACGACCAATACTTTGGCTTCCGCTTTATTGATCAGGTAG
>DASXVL010000358.1:0-7280 GCA_036504255.1 Armatimonadota bacterium
CCCTTGCCGGTTTCCGGATGATAGTGTTCAAAGAAGGCCGGTTGACTGGCGACGGCATCGAGGAAGGGACGTGCCGCCTTCCGTGCGATGTCCGGGAAGCCTGCCAGGGTGAACATCTCCGCGCACAGCCACACCGGGCCGCCCCACACCGGGCCGCGCCAATACTGATTCGGATCATACCCCGGTTCATCACTGGCGGCCGTCGCGCCGAAGAGGCCGGGCCAGAACGGCGACCCGGGCGTCACATAGCGTGCAAGCATGGCGGCGGCATCCTTTTTCGCGAGGAGCGGAGCGCCGATGAGGTTATACACCCCGCGCCTTTTCAACAGCGACACGCCGTCATGGTAGTAGAGCATCTGATCCTCTTCGTCCCACAATAAGTCACGGGCGGCCTGCGTCGCGCGGGTGGCCCATTGCCGTGCCTGCGCGGCATCGTCCTTGTGGCCGAGCATGTCGGCCAGCATGGCGAAGGCGCGCGCCTCGCGGATGAGCAGCGCGGCCACATCCGGCGCCATGAGCAGCCGCTCCAGGTCCATACTCCAACTCTTGATGCGCAGGGTATCGAAGACCGCCGCGTTATCATAGCCGCACCCTTCGGAGACGGGCAGGCCGGTATCGTAGAGATCCCGTTTGGTAAACCACCACCACAAATCGTCGTGCAGGATGGGATACACCTCACGCAGGAAGTCGGTGTCTTCCCAACGCAACTGGTGGCGCAGCACGGTCCACGATTGTAAGGGGAGCTGGGTGAGGTCAGCCGACGGAACCGTGGCGGTGCTATAACAGCCGTTCACCGGATGGCCGGGTTGCCAATAATCGAAGAGCGCGCGCAGAATTTCGCGCGCCCACGCCGGGTCGTACATATCCATCGCCTGCACGGCGAACATCGAATCCCAGTGAAAGACCTGCGCCTGGTAGCCCATCGGGGCGCAGGCGAGCACGCGGCGTTTCACGGTACCGTATGCTTCGGTCTGTGCGGCGCGGCCGAGGAAATACCAGGTTTCCAACGCTTTTTCGCGATAGCTCGGCGCTGTCGGCAACGGCACGCGCGTCAATAACTCCTGCCACTCCGTGGTGTTCTTCTCCAGCACCGTGTCGGCCACGAGGGTTTGTGCGGCGTGCGCGTCCGCGCAGGCGGCGGTGAAGTCAGGCCGGATGGCAAAGCCCACGGTATGCTCTCCCGCCGGGAACTCCAAACGCAGTCCGGCGGTTTTCGACGTAATAGTCGCCCCTGCGCCCCAACTGACACAGAGGTAATATTCCTTCCCATGCGTCCAGTAGCGCCGCTCCGTCTCGTCCACGCCGATATTGTCCTCGGTTAACGGGTCGGGATAATACAGCATCGCTTCATAGTCGCAGACGAAACCGTAGCCGTGATGTTTTGACGGCGGGCCGAAGGACAGCGAGACCGTCTGCTCGGACTCAATACAGGCCAGCCCAACGCCGTCGCGCACTTTCACCACGCGCATCGTGAACCCAGGGCGGCGGAAGATCACCTCATCAACCAACGATTCAATTTCCACCGGTGCGCCCGGCCCCATCCAGAGGAAGGGGCGGGCCAGGTCGTCGACCGGATTGTCGTATTTTCCGGTATTGACCCCCCACGCCACCCGGAATCCGGCATCGCCAGGACGGGTCGCCAACTGGTAGCGTGCGCCACCAAGCAGGAAATTTGTCACGCGGTGATCAAGCGTACCGGCGGATAACGCCTTGGTATCGATAGTCGTCATATGGTCTTCCTTTTTAATTGGCCTCGAAGGTGAGGAGATCGAAATGTTTCTGCGGAAACGGTAGCTGTGCTACCTTAGCGATAGGCTTCAACTTGCATGGATAATTGCTCTGCCTGCGCTTCATCGGTAAAGCATGTCATGACGTACACCCCTTTACCGCCGATGGCATCGAGCAGCGGGATGACTTCCGCGGGTTTTGCGCCAACGAGCAGGGATTTACCCGCAGCGAGAATCCGACGATACATCGCATGCCAGCGCGGTGACCCACCGCCTTCGATGCCGGCCTGCGGCGTCCACTGGATCGCCTGCAACGGCTCAATCTCCAGCAGGTGATCGAGATGGGAGATGCACTGCGTCCCATCCAGGTGGTACATCGCGTGATCGAGCCAGGCGCATTGCGTGGTCAGTGTCGGCACCACGAACTCTTGGAACATCGCCGAGGAGAACATGGCGGAGGCGTCACATTGCACCTTCGCCGTCTTCCCGGGGCCCCACAAATAGAAGGGCCCGTAGACCGAACTGCCGTCCGCAAGCTTGATGATGTCATAGAGCCGTTGATAGGCGGCAAAGTACACCTGGTTAATCTCGACCAGCTTCTCCCGCACCCATTCCGGGCGCTCCAGCATGTCCATCAAGAGCATCTGCGGTTCACGCAGCGAGGCCAAAATATCGATATTCTCAATCAGATCGGGAAAGCCAACCAGATACTTCCCCTGACTCAGCGCCACCATTTCACGTGTCGTGGCCTCGGTGAGTTGCCACCAGCGATTGTTCGCATCAAAGTGGAACGGCGGCAAGGTTTCCGGATCTTCCACATCAGCGATGCTCGGGATGTACCAGATCGTCTCCCGGGCGAAGCTCGGCTCCGCACCCAGAAACAGGCTTAACGACCCCGGACCCAGATCCGTCATGGCAATCGGCAGGCAGTCGGCCGGATATGCGCATTGGGCCAGCCGATAATGGTAGAGCCGTGCACGAAGTTGGGCATCCGTATGCTCCTCCACCACGGAGGGGCAACCCGGATTCGGCACGACCTCACGCGGCGTCTTACCAGCCGGCGCGCCCCACATCCCCAGCAGCAGCCCGTCATGGCGCCACCAATCCAGGTAATGCTGCTGCGTCTCGTGCCAATTGGGTTTCCAAGAAATTGTCATTGCGCACGCCCCTAATCTGTTCCATACGTTGCGAGAGATTGACTGGATGGTTAGCCTTTGCTCAAAATCTTTCCCGTAGCGCATACCGTGCTCACCGTCTCCCGGCCAGAGAAATATGAGCTAGGTTTAACGATACAGCAATAGTTTAGCAAATCAAATTCTATCTGGCAACCCTGTTTGAGTCTGTTGCCGATGAATAATCCGTGGTTTTTGACTCTCGATACACGATTGTGGCGCGCTGATCTATTGGCTGCCTGCCTCTCTCGGGCAGGGGAAGGCGGGGACACGTCCAGCGGAGCCTTTGGTGAAGGAGGATGGGGTCCTTCCCGGTACGCCCGGGAAAGCGGGAGGCTAACATATCCTGGCTATTGTATCCTGTCGGGGATAGCCGGGAATGCCGAAAGAAAGCGTCTGCTGCGTCGATCATGGGGAGTTTCTGGAGCCACCGGGCGGATTCGAACCGTCGACCTGCGCATTACGAGTGCGCTGCTCTACCAGCTGAGCTACGGTGGCGCGAGAGGAAATACACCGGCCGTCTAGGAGACCGGACGCGTGAAGTATACAAAAATGTGGTTTCGCATGTCAAGCTTATGCTCCCTGAATTACTGGTGCGCCACCCGCACATCATTGACCAGACGATGAGCACGGCGCGTGGTTTCCGGTTGGCGATACTTGCCCTGCGGCGTCAGCAGCAGCACCAGCTCGACCGCCGTCGCCAGATCCATATGATGCCCCGGCGACACATACACCGGCGCGACCCCGGTGCGCGTGCGCAGGGCCATGCCGACGACTTCGCCATGGTCGAGCAGCGGCGCCTGTGCCCCGCGCTCTTCCGCTAACGGCGCGTGGCGTCCCACCAGGATAGACTTGGCGCAGCCCACGGTGGGCACGTCAAAGATGAGCCCCGCATGACACGCGATCCCCAGGCGACGCGGGTGCGCGGTGCCATGTCCATCGAGGATGATGACATCAGGGCGCACGGTGAGCTGGCGCCACGCCTCGATTAACACCGGCAGTTCCCGAAAACTCAACAGCCCCGGCACATAGGGAAACGTCAACGGCGTGCTGGCCGTTGCCGTGGCGACGGTCTCCTGCGTGCGCGCATCAATGACGACAAACCCCGCATAGCCGAGTGGCGAGTCACGGGACATCGAGACGTCCGCCCCCGCCAGCAGATGTGGGGAAAAGCCTGGCGGCGCGTGCAGGTCTACACGGTCGCGCAGGGAACGTTGTATGCGGACCGCCTCCTCGATTGATGTCGTCCATGGGTGCAATGGCGTCACATCCATACGTGTATGCTACCCCAAGCGCACGGCATTCCTGTGGCAAAGTGCGGCCATGGTAATACCAGGCGCATTTTCGTCATACAGCGAGAGGTATTCCGTCACGAATAGCCGAATTGTACGCTTGGTTTCTCGGGGCCAGGCCCCGTGGCACGTCACCGCAGAAGGGATCTTCTCATGCAGACCACCACGTCTGGAATGACACTCCGCCAGCCCGCCGTGCGCTGGCAAGACGCGCTTCCCACCGGCAATGGCACACTGGGCGCGCTCGTGCACGGTCACATCCGTCACGAGATGGTCATTTTGAACCATGAAGCGCTCTGGCTGCGCCGTGCGAAACCTACCGTACCCGATATCTCCGCGCACCTGCCGGAGTTACGTCGCTTGCTCGCCGCGGGTCAGTACCAGCAGGCCACCGGGTTTTTGGACGCCAAGCTGCGTGAGGCGCACTACGCCTACCAGGGTGTCGATCCCTACCATCCCGCGTTTGATTTACTGGTGGAGATGGAAACCAAAGCGGCCTTTACGCACTACCGCCGTTCCGTCGATTTTTCTTCCGGCGAGGTGGAGGTCACCTGGCGCGAGGGCGACACCACGTTTCGGCGGCAGCTCTTCGTTTCGCGCGCGGACGACCTCGTCGTCATGCGCATCAGCGCCGACCGGCCGGGACAGATCGATTGCCGGACCACGCTGGCCGCGCATGAGACGAAGTCGTCGGTCCGCATGGGTGTCGGGACAGACGTCAGCGGGCCCGCAGTGCCCATCACTTTTTCCAGCACCGCCACCGGTACGGAAATGACGTTGCAGGCGCGCTATGACGATGGCAACGCGTACGGCGGCCTCGCCCACGTGTTCCCGCAGGGGGGCGTCACCGCAACCGACGGGGAATACGTCACCGTCCATGGGGCCGATGAAGTGCTGCTTGTCCTCGCGCTCTATGCCAATGAAGCGAGCGAGGAGGCCTTGCCGCGTTTGCGCGACACGCTGGCGGCGACCACGCCCGAGTATGCCGCCCTCTGCGCACGACATGTGGCGTTGCACGCGCCGCTCTTTGCACGCATGACCCTCAATCTGCACGATGACGCGGGGCGCGGGCAAAGCACTGATGAATTGCTCATGCAGGCCTACGACGGCGACGTGCCGGCGGGCTTGCTGGAGCGCCTCTTCGCCTTTGGCCGCTATCTGCTCATCTGCAGTTCACGCCCCGGCGGCTTGCCTGCCAACTTGCAAGGCGTGTGGAACGGCGACTACGCCCCCGCCTGGGCATCGGATTACCATAACGACGAGAATATTCAGATGAACTACTGGCCGGCGCTGCCCGGTCACCTCCCCGAGACCGCGCTGCCCTACTTCGATTACTATGACGCGTCGCTCGCCGACTACCGTAACAACGCGCAGGCGATTTTTGGGTGCCGGGGCATTCTCGCCCCGATTGCGCAGAGCACCTCCGGCGTCATGCACGGCGGCCCCTGGCTGAACTGGACGGCAGGCGCGGGCTGGTTGGCGCAGTTGTATTACGATTACTGGCTCTTCACGGGTGATCGCACCTTCCTCGCGACGCGCGCCGTGCCGTTCATGCGCGAGGTGGCGCTCTTTTATGAGGATTTCCTCTTTGCGGGCGCAGACGGCACGCTGGTGTTCTCCCCCTCGCTCTCGCCGGAAAACGTGCCGGACATCCCCGGTGGCTCGTACGCGACGCTCAATGCCACCATGGATGTGGCCATCGCCAAAGAGGTATTAACGAACCTATGTACCGCGGTGGCGGAACTCGGTCTCGCGGAGGAGCACTTGCCGCGCTGGCGCGCGATGGTGGCGCAGATGCCCGCCTATACGCTGAACGAAGACGGCGCGGTGAAAGAGTGGCTGCACCCCGAACTGCGCGATAACTACGAGCATCGCCACCAATCGCATCTCTACCCGGTCTTCCCCGGCTTCGAGGTCACCGAGGAGAGCCACCCCGAGCTCTTCGCGGGCATGCGCACGGCGGTGGAGAAGCGCCTGGTGGTCGGCCTGACGTCACAAACCGGGTGGTCGCTGGCGCACATGGCCAATATTTACGCCCGCCTCGGTGACGGCGACCGCGCGCTGGAATGTCTGGAACTACTAACCCGCTCCTGCCTCGGCGCGAACCTTTTCACCTATCATAACGACTGGCGCGGCCAGGGCATCACCTGCCATTGGGGCGGCCCGCATAATCCCCCACCCTTCCAGATTGACGCCAACTTCGGCATGACGGCCGCCATGCTGGAGATGCTGGTCTTTTCCAAGCCCGGTCTGCTCAAACTGCTCCCCGCCCTACCCGCGCGCTGGCCGCACGGCTCCGCACAGGGCATGCTCTGCCGCGGCGGCATCGAACTCGCCTTGACCTGGGATATGCAGACGGGCACACTACAGGCGACCCTCTGCGCCCGGCACGCCCAGGAAGTGACCGTAAAATTCCCCGCCCCGGTACACACGCTGCAGACCACGAGCGCGGCCGCCGTCGCCATGTCCCCCCTCGGCCCCGCGTACCGCACCCTCACCTTGTCCGCCGGGCAGTCTGTGACACTTGATGTCAACCTGGAAGCGCTGAAGATGACCGTACCGATGGAATAACACGCCTTCAGCGCATTGGCGCCTGATGAGGAACGAGAAGGTTGGTTGCGAGTGAACATGTCTTGTGGAGAAAAAGTGCCTAAAATCGAAGGGTCATCGCGAAATTGGTTAATTAGGGTCAGACGTCAATTACCCCAGGTAATCTTTTTTAGTCGATTGTGCAATGCCGATAGGTAGACTACAGGTCTGCTGCCAACAACAGGGTGCTGTGGAAAACCATACCGCCGCTAATGACGTCTGACCCCAATATTCCTATGGAAAGACGGGCTATATGTACAACATCCACGCCCGCGTAACCCGGAGACCGGCGAAGTGACGCCTGACTGCTTTGGCGCATTAGAAAAATATTGCTGATTCGGAGAACGAGATGAAACTATATTCGAAGGAAAATTCGCACAAGCCACCGCGTTCATCAAAGCCCATGGACAACAAGCGCATTATCAATCTCAGAGTCGAGCGACAATGCCTCATACACCAAGCCGACCAGACAGCATATCTCTCGCTATACCGCGATATGC
>DASXVL010000359.1:0-3706 GCA_036504255.1 Armatimonadota bacterium
TAGGCCTCATCAATTGGGCGTGGCATCTCACAGCATTAGTAAATTTATGCGAAGGAATAGCTGGTGGCATTTTTGTTTATTTTATATTCATTAGTTCCTCCGTAACTCCTTCCAAATTGGCCATTCGCAATTTACAGCATTTAAACGGTGCTGCCAAGCTACTCACCTGCGCAGTTGTTGGATTTTTCCTCGTGATGTCCACCTGCTATTTGGCAGATTTGCAAGCGAAATTCTGGCAAATAATCGCCAACGGAAGCGGTATACTTCTCGGTGGTATTATTGCGTATTATGTGCAGTATCTTTTGCAGCGGAGGGCCGCGTTATCAGTGGAGTAACGGACCGATTATGGTTGCAAAACGCTGCTAACAGCGTGTCATGTCGTGCAGCCTGTCTCGTGGCATGAGCAAGCGTTTCGCGTATGGCGTCTAGCCCTAGCGGTTGTCACGTCATCGCTTCTCTTGGTGCCCGTAGCGCGCGCCCGCTGTGGCGCGCCTGTCTTGCCCGCTGATCCGTGCCTGCGAGCGCGACGGAGCGTTTCCAAATTGGCACCCGGCTCCCTGACGCCACACGGATACGGTGGCACGACAGGCGCGCCACAGCGGGCGCGCGCTACAAACGCTCAATCTGCGCAGCTAGCAGCCTGTTACACAAGGCCACTAGCCACCAGTGCAGCGGAGCGGAACTGGTGGACCATGGCGTAACGATCCCCGTAGCCCCGACCGGGGCGGCAGCCGGTAATTTCCCGCGTGACCGCGTCAACGACCAGGGACCTTGCTGTCGCCCTTTCAGGGTAGGCGAAAGGCGGTCACACACGTCCACCGAAGCCTTGGCGACAGATGATGGGGCCCTCTCCAGCAAGCCAGCGGAGGACTTAGGACTCAGCAATAATGCGCACAGAAAGTGCATGCACCCGTTGTATCCGTGGACTGCTAGCGTTGAGTAGATTGGTAGTCCTGCAGCCCGCTGGGGGAAGCGTGGTCTGTTACAACACAACCCCTTGTAACAACAGGATGGCCGGAAGGGCGGCGCGAAAGTACATAGCACGACGCGAGGATGCGCGACGGCCCCATCCCAAGCTCATTGAAGGAGTTCCGGCATGTTGCATTTGTCCTGGTTCCGCTGTGCTGCGCGCTGCGGCGTTGCGCTCTTCGCCTTACTGGCCGCGGTGGCGGGCATGGCGGGGGGCTTTCACCCGCTCGTCTTTCCCCCGGTCAGCTTCACCCCGCGCCCTATCGTGGTGGATGGTAAGCTCGACGACTGGCAGGGCGTTGATGGGAAGACCTACCGCCCGCTGGATGCTCGCCTCGTCCCCGGCGAGGGCACGCTGCTTTCCTCCTTGCGCACGTGGGACCTGTCGGCGACCATGCGCTGGACGTATGACACCGAGGCGTTATATCTGGCGGTGAGTTGGACCACTCCACAGCCGCCGCAGGCACAGGACGCGCTGACGGTACACCTGGCGACCGACCGCTATGTCAATCTCACCGTGCAGCCCGCCGGGACGCGCGTCACGCTGAGCGCGCAACAGCGCTCGGTGGCCGCCGCGGGAGCGTGGCAGGCCGTGAATATACAGCAGGTCGGGGTGCGCGCCGCGCTGCAACTCGCGCCGGGCGGCTATACCGAAGAGCTCCGCCTGCCTTGGGCGCTCGTGACGGAGAACGGCAAGATGCCTGCCACGGGGGCGATCACCGCCCTGCTCGATTTGTGCTGGAGCCCCTTGACGCCCGCCACGCTGAAGGCGCTGCCCGTCGAGTTGTTGCGCGCCAACACGCACACCACGTTGAGCTTCCTCACCTCGCAGGCCAAACTCTATAACGCCGGGTATATGTCCAATCCCAATGATTGGGGCGCCTTCGCCTTCCTCGCCGCGCCGTCGCCGGTGACGCCGGTGCACGCGTTGGACGGCACCACCGGAACGACGACCTTTGCCGTCGCGCAGGCCGCCACCGCGCCCATCATCGACGGCAAGCTTGACGAGTGGCCCGTGAACGGCTTCCAGACGGCGGCGCTCTCCGCCGCGTTGCTCGGCACGCGCTACAGCGGAGCGCTCGCCGCGCAGTTCGACGCCAAGGGGCTCTACCTGGCCGGACGCTTTTCCGCCGCCGTGCCGTTGCATAACCTGGCGCGCGAGGCAGCGCAGATGGGGTTCGGCGGCGGCGACGCGTTGCAGGTGCGCCTGTACGACGGCAAGCGCACGGTGAACCTCTGCGCCTGGTACGACACGCAGGCGGGCAAAGCCGCGCTCACCGCCGACGGCAAAGACCTGCCCAATCCCTTCCTGCTCACACGCGGCGCGCAGGCCGCCTACCGCGCCGACGGGGCCAACGCCTATACCTGCGAACTCGCCATTCCGTGGAGCGCCTTGAACCTCGCCACCCCGCAGGCCGGCGACACCTGGAAGGTGACCTTCCAGCCCTGGTGGGCCGGGCTCGACGCGGAATTCACCGTGGCAGATACGCTGAAGCTGCAGCAACGCGGCGCGCTGGCGCTGAACTACACGCTGCCCGCCGACGGCGAAGTCACCCTGGGCGTGTATGACCCGCAGGGACAACTCGTGCGCTGGCTGCTGCACGGCGATTATCGCTACGCGGGTAAAAACAACGAAAGCTGGGACGGCCTCGACCAGTGGGGTAAGCCGCTGGCCGCCGGCGCCTACCACGTGAAAGGCATCACCCACGCCCCGCTCACCACGGAATACAAGATGTCGCTGGGCAATCCGGGTACGCCGCCGTGGCCCACCGCCGACGGCACGGGCGACTGGCTGAGCGACGAGTCGAATCCGCAAGGCGTCGCGACGGACGGCAAGTGGGTCTACCTCGCCGCGCCGGGCTGCGAAAAAGGGTGGGCGATCATCGCCGTGAACGAACAGGGCCGCCGCGTCTGGGGCGTCGCCGAAGAGTTTTACCCGCGCGCCGTCTCGTTGGCGGTGAGCGGCGACTACCTGTACGCGCTCTTCTCCGGGCCGGAACTGACGGATTCCTCGGGGCGCTATCAAGGCAAAGGCAATGCCGAGGAACGCGCGATCCTCATCTGCCTGGACAAGTATACCGGCAAGGTGGCGCGTTTCTCGAAAGAAAAAGCGCAGACCAAAGTCGCCAGCTGGCCCTACCGCGAAGAGGTGACGAAACTCGCCACGCTGCGCAGCGCCAAGGGTTACACGCCGGGCGTCTACGGCGGACAGCCGCGCTACTTCTGCAACGACCTGGGCGAGTCCACCGGCGCGCTCGGCGTGGCCGTGCTCAACGATCGCGTCTATATGGCCATGTATTATGAAGACAAGCTGCGCGTGCTCGACGCGCTGACGGCCAAGCAGGTGGATGAAATTCCGCTGGCCAAGCCGGTGGGCCTTTATGCGGCGAACGGCACGCTTTACGCGGTGAGCGGTACGTCCGTGGTGAAGGTGGACCCGGCGACCAAGCAGGCCACGCCGATCATCACGCAGGGGCTGCTCGCCCCGCACAGCCTCACCAGCGACGCGCAGGGCAATTTCTACGTGAGTGACTGGGGCGCGTCCTTCCAGGTGAAGGTCTTCTCCCCGGCGGGCAAACTGCTGCGCGCCATCGGCAAGCCGGGTGGCCGCCCGTGGGTGGGCAAGTGGAACGCCAACGGTATGCTCGTGCCGCGCGGCGTCGCCGTCACGGCGGACGGCAAGCTTTGGGTGGCGGAGGACGACGAGACGCCCAAGCGCGTCAGCGTGTGGGACGCG
>DASXVL010000360.1:0-2927 GCA_036504255.1 Armatimonadota bacterium
CGGTTCCTCATTGCTCGCCGCGGGAGATATCCTGACACTGCGCGATTTGCTCACCTCGGCGCTCGTACGCTCATCCAATGAGGCGACCGTCGCTGCCGCGGAGTACTTGACGCAAGGTCATGTCCCACAGTTCGTCATCTGGATGAATGAGAAAGCGCAGATGCTGGGATTACAGCATACGCATTTCGTTAACCCCCACGGCCTATTTGACCGTGTGCACGGTCAACAGCATTATAGTTCCGCGCGCGACCTGGCGATGATAACCCGCTACGCGCTCACGCATTACCCGCTCATTCGCCAGATTGTCGCGGTGGGACGACCACGGCCGTTGATGATTCAGGTGCTGCCGCGCGGTCGAGTACCCGTGGAGAACCACAATAAAATTCTCCATGTATCGGTGCCCGGCATCCCCGGCGCCGTGGTGGATGGCGTGAAGACAGGCTTTGTCGTTGAGGCAGGCAAATGTCTCGTGTCTTCCGCCTCGCTGGGTAAATGGCAACTCATCGCCGTCGTGCTGGGCAGCAACGGACGGTATTTTCAAGAAAGTCTCGGGCTGCTGCATTACGGCTTCAGTCGCTACCAATGGAAATCCTATGCCAACGCGCAGCTGGCCGGTGTCAAAGCACCGGTCGCCTGGGGCGCGCAACCTGCCGTGCCGATAGGTACTGCGGGCGATTTAGGCGCTCCGGTGATGCGCCTGGAATATGGACAACTGGCCGACGATACTGTCGTCTTCCGCGGAAAACGGCTGTCCGCGCCCATTCAACGTGGCGCGAACCTGGGCACACTCACGCTGGTGCGGGACGGTCATGACATTGCGTCCGTGCCGGCGATCGCACTGGAGGCCGTACCTATCGCCTGGTGGGCATGGGTGCTCCGGGGGCTCGCCCTGCTGGGTATCGTGAGTAGCAGCCTGTATGTGATGGGCAAATTATATGGAAAGATTGCAAAAACTCGTCGCCGCCGCCGGCGTCAGCTCGCGGCGCGGGGCCGAAGCGCTCATCTTAGCGGGCCGCGTGACGCTGAATGGTAAGGTCGTCTCCCTCCTCGGCACACGCATCGATCCGCAGCGTGATGTCGTGGCGGTGGATGGCGTGCCGATTACCCGCCCCGCCAAACGTACCATTATGCTGCACAAACCCGCCGGGTACATCACCACCCGCAGCGATCCGCATGCCCGTAATACCGTCATGACGCTGATCCCGGACATCCCCGGTCTGCACCCGATCGGGCGTTTAGACAAAGATACTACCGGCCTGCTGCTCCTCACCAATGATGGTGACCTGACCTACGCGCTGACCCACCCCAAGCATCACGTCGAGAAAACGTACCGCGCGGAAGTCGCCGGCCTGCCCGGCGCCGGTACCTTGGCGCGCTTGCGCCAGGGGCTGCTGCTGGATGATGGGCCCACCGCGCCGGCGCAGGTACGCCTCATCGGGCGCACGGGTGCCGATGGCGCGTGTGTCGAACTGGTCATCCATGAGGGGCGTAAGCGTCAGGTACGGCGTATGCTCGCCGCCGTCGGCCATCCCGTGCGTACACTCACGCGCCTGGCTGTCGGTCCGCTCACGCTGGGCGATCTCCCGGAAGGCGTCTGGCGCGATCTGACCCCCGACGAACTGCACGCGCTCTATCAGGCGACCGGCATCGTGCAACCGTAAGCGCTCTTTTGGCAGATTATGGCCTCCCAGTACGACGGGAGAGCAGTTAATCGTGCCAGAGCCGTCGACAATACTGTCTTTTCACCCTTTGCCTTGTAGACCGTTTGAGATATGCTATGGTAAGATAATGATGGCATCGATATAGATAGCCATATTCTTTGACCCGAACAATTCAGGGCTTGAACTCGCCGTCAATGGACGTCTTCCGCGCCAGCCAGAAACGCAAAGCGTGTTTTCCCGCCGCACATTCGAACGGGTCCAAAGAGGTAAAGGAGTAGAATATGAGTCGTCATACAGGTCTCATCCAACTCCTCGTGTGGGTGAGCATACTCTGCCTGGGTAGCATTGCCTTCATCGGGTGTAGCGATAGCGGCGCCAATCCGCCACCACCTGGGCCGCCCGTGGTGATCAATGCGAACGTGCCCGCACCAGCCACTCCGACGCCCGAAGACATTGCGAACGCCGCTGTCGTTCCCCCCATTCCAGTTGCAATGGTAATGCCCATGGAATTCGTGCTGGGCGGTATCACGCGAGTTGCCGGCAGGAACCTGGCAACAGCCACCCACACTGGCACATGGCTTGAAACTTCCGGGAGCCCCGTATTCGATGTCGATTACGGCGCTGATGGCTCCGTTGAGGGCAGCGTCAACATCATCACAACGCCGGTTGGTATCGCCACAGAAAAAGCATTTGGGCTCCCTGACGGAGTTTCTAGCCTGACATTGTCCGGTGGTAGCATTATTGTTCACCTACCTGCGCCGGTGGGGTCAGGCACGGATCCGAAGGTGGCGTTGACACAGTGGACGATCAAGACGACAGCCCATGCCGGTCCCGTCTGGACACTACCTAGGAGCTTTGGCCTGAACATACAAACGCAAAACGGCCTCGCGTTAGCGAACGGCTCACAAATTTCACTAACATGGAATCCCGCATTCGGCTCGTTTCCCCCTGTCGATGCCGCCAGTGCCCAGTCCATGCTGCTGTATGGACAGTTCTTCAATGGTCTCACCAAGGTGGTCGATACCGCCAAGGTCTTACCTGTCAGCAGCAATACGGCGTCGTATACGGCCGTAAACCCGAAGAAATTTGATGAACTGCGCCTCATGCTTGACCTGAGCGATGGGCATCCCGCAACGCCGTAACTAACCACTGATATTGCCCGGCGTATGTCAGCTCTGCCATACGCCGGGCAATACGTTTTCCCTGGCCTGATGAACCAAGCATCCTACTGTACACTCACCTTTAGAGAGAGACCTACACTATGCG
>DASXVL010000361.1:0-4955 GCA_036504255.1 Armatimonadota bacterium
AATCCGCTCGGTAGGAGCATTCCCCAGACTCGGTCGCGTACCGCAGACACACAGCATCAGCAGCAGCCACCCGATGGCGCGACGCACGATCTTTGCCCTCCTCCGCGATGACGGGAACGTACGCGCTGCGCGCCGCCATGCGCTCAACGCAATCCCATAACAAACAGTATTTCCCATTAGCAGCCTGCGTACACCTACCGGCTCTTCATTCAAGCGAAAAGCCCCATATATTTCATCGAAACGGCTCCGCGCGGTGGCTCGGCTCGTCATGTAGCGCAGGCAAAGCCAGCGGTTTGGTTTTGTGAACCGCTTAAAGCGGTGTACTCAAACACATCCAGGCTGTTGTGTCCACCCCTGGGATAGCCGGGCTTGGGCCCTGTTCCAGACAGTGCTGTTGACACGAACCCAGCCTAATGTCCATATCATCAAGCCCCTCTCCTCGGGGAGAGGGGTTGGGGTGAGGGCCACCAGCCCAGCCTACAGTCCTTAGCACTGTCTGGTACAGGACCCAAGCCCCGCCGTCTTTCCGGCAGAGCCGGGGGGTTACCCTGAATTACTCACTCGGGACGAGTCGCAATGTTTCCAAGTGGGCGGCGCCGGCGGCGAGCGCTTGTTGGTTCAACGGGAGTAGATGGCGATTGCGTTTGCTCAAGGCCTCGCTTAGCGAGGTGATCACCGTCTCCAAGGCCACCAGCGGCAGCAGATGCAAAAAGGCGCCGAGCATGACCATATTGCCTACGCGGGGATCACCGATCTCATCCGCATAGCGATTGGCATCGAGCGCATAGCTGTCAACATCCGTGCGCACACGGGCGGGGTCTACCAGTGAGCTATTGATGATGATACGCCCCCCGGGGCGGACCCGTTGCTGATATTTATCGAGTGAGGGTTGATCCATAATAATGGCGGTATCCGCCAGGGCGATGACCGGCGCGCCGATGGGCTCGGCATCAATGATGACCGTGCAGAATGACGGCCCCCCGCGCGTTTCCGGGCCGTAGGCCGGAATCCATACCACTTCGCTGCCTTCGTGCATCGCCGCTTCGGCCAGCGTCAATCCGAGCTTCAAGACCCCTTGGCCGCCAAACCCGGCCACGATGAGTTCATGGTGAATGTTGGTCTTACCTGGGGTGACTACCTGGTTCATGTTCTCTCCTCCAGTCGACGCGCGCGTTGCCGTCGCATCAACCTGCATCACGTGTTCTTTTCGCCGCAACCGTCCAAAGCCCTCCCCAGGAGACCCCGGTAGCGCAGAAAAGCCCTGCGCAGCGCGGAATTTTGCGGCACGGCGTCGCGGGGGTCGGATGGGGAAAACAGGATTCCCCGCGCGGTGAGCGAATTAGAGCAGTAGCAACAGGACGGCATAATGTATGGCACGACTAATCCAGCACCCGGCGACCGTGATACGCGCGACCTACCACAGCTTGCAGCAGGAGTCCGAGCTGGTGGTGGCCATCTTGCGCACGGCATTGATCGTGCTGGCCGTACTGGCGCCCTCGTATGGCGAGAGCGCCATCGCGCCGCACCGGGCCATGCAGCTCTCCATCTTCGCCGCCACCGTCTACAATGTCATTGTCATGATCCTCTATTGGCGACGGGTCCGCCTGCGCGGGCAGCGGGAAGTCATGGTGGTGGGCGACATCCTGCTGGTGACCACCTGGGTCTACCTTACCTGGCATATCGGCCCGGGTGATATCGGTTCGCCCCTTTTTCCCTTTTATTATATCGTCATCCTGGTGAGCGCCCTCTGGTTCGGCGTCGCCGGTGTGCTAAGCGCCGCCAGCATCATCTCCGCGCTCTACCTCTTCGTGTGCTTTCAGGCAAGCGGGGGCGATCCGTTTTCGCTCATCGATGCGCTGGTGGGCCAGATCATCTATATCTTTCTCGTCGCGATCGTCGCCGGCTATCTCGTCGATACCCATAAACGCGAGCGGGAACAATGGACGCGTTCGCAGGTGTTGCTGGCGCAGTATCAGGAGCGTTTTCGCGCCGCGCAAGAGGTGTATGAATTGCTGGTGCCCTCGCATACGCCGCAGGTGCCCGGCTTGGATTTGGCGTCGCGCTGGCGTCCGGCATTACAAGAGGGCGGCGGCGATTTTTATGATGTCGTCAGGCCGACGCCTGACCGTGTGGTGATCACCATCGCCGATGTCTCCGGAAAACATTCCCGGGGGGCCATCAAACTGCCGCTCTTCAAAGCGGCGTTTCTCGCCACCACCCAGGTGTGGTCGGACCCCGGCGAGGTGCTGGCGCAGGTGAACCGTATTGTCTACCCGCTGCTGCAACCGGATATGTTCATCTCTGCCTGCGTGCTGGTCATCGATCTGGCACAGCACCGCCTCACCTTCGCCAATGCCGGACAAGACCCCCCCGTCTTCGTGCGCGAGCGCACCCGCGAGATCACGCACCTGGAGACCGGCGGGCTGGTGCTGGGTATTGACGAGTCGGCCAGCTATCCGACGGAAGAGGTCGTGCTGGAAGCCGGCGATACGCTGTGTCTCTACACCGACGGCATCACGGAAGCGCGCAACCCGGAGGCGGAAGAATTCGGCTATGCCAATCTGGAGGCGCGTGTCCAAGCCGCCGTCGCGGTCGGGCTGCCGGCGGAAGGCATTGCGGAGAATATTTTCGACGCCGTCACGCAGCACGTACATGGCGCTCCACGTCACGACGACATGACGTTGGTCGTGTTTCGCTACCGCCCGGAAGAACGTGAAGAGAACCATGCATAAATTCGCGTGAAATGTGGAAGTATGGTAATACGTGCAACCCACGAAACGCTAACCGGCACCCCCAGCCGCGTGGTGAGGTCTTCCCATGGCCCGTGTTCTGTTATGTTTAGGTGCGCTGCTCCTCATCCTGGCAATGGCGACTGTTCTGAACGGATCTCGCGAGAAATTCGCCACGCTCGCGTTGCGTCACCCGGTCATCTCCACTACCGTCTCGCCGATGGCGGAACGTCCCATACCCGCCATCCCCTCCTCGCCATCGTTGGAGGTGCCGTTCTGGGTGTTGTATGTCGGGCCGCTGCTTTGTCTGCTCATCTCCGGCATTATGCTGTGGCGCTGCCACGCGGCCGGCGCATGCCGCTGGACGCGGAAAGCCCACTCGTCGCACGCCACCTCGTTGCGGTAAGACGGTGTCACGAGCGCGCTCGATAGCGCAGCACTTCCGCGGCTTCAATGGTCACCAGTCCTTCCGGCACCATGGCATCGACGGTCGGTAAAAAGGCATCAATCCGTTCCGGCAGGTCCACGATCTCCACGATCACCGGCAGATCGGTCGATAAGCGCAGAATGCTAGCGGTATGCATACGGGAATGTACGCCGAACCCCATCACGCCATGCAGCACCGTCGCACCCGCCAAGCCTTGCGCGCGCGCGGCTTCCACCAACGCCTGAAAGAGCGGCTTGCCCTCCCACTGATCGGAATCACCGAGAAAAATACGCAACAGCTTGCCCTGACGCGATGCGGAAAATGGCATAGGAACCTCCTTTATGGAACAGATCGGCCCTCGCTCAAGTCTGGACGCGGGGCAACAGTGGGCGGATCAAATACAGATGGTAGTTGGGATTTCACTGCTTTGATAAGTCAAGTAAGTACAGCGCCCCTTCCCACTCATAGACCATGCGGTTTCCAGCCGGCGAGATGTCCGGCAAGGTGAGCAGATAACTCGGTAGCCGATCTGGGAACCCCGCGCGTGTCTGCGATAAATCCACTACAGTGTTGCCACTGCGATAGAATGGGGGCATCCCTGCGACAAGCGCAGCTATCGCAGTGGTGCGATACAGTACGCGCAGTTCCGGTAATACCGCTCCTGGATTCATCAGCACGATGTCCTCTCGTATTTCACGCGGAGCCATCGGATCACTCCGTAAGCCCACGGCTGAGACATCTCTCGTCGTAGCGAGCAATTGTCCCCCGGGTAGCCAACGATACGCGGTGATAGCGTAGCAAAGCACGGTTTCTTTCTGTGTCGCCAGTTCTCGCATGAACAATGTTTGGCCGCGCACATACGCCAGCTGTTTACCATCCGGCGACAGGGAGGGAGAGCGTTCATCCTTCGCGGGCTCGATTACGGGAGTGAACTTTCCCACAGAGTCGATGGCGTAAATGCCGGAGAATTCTTCTCTAGATTGAAGTAGTGGTGTCGCCGCGCAGTAGATACGACCGTCAACGCCCCAGGAAGCTTCGTGATACGCATAGCCGGTATTCCATTTCATTGTTGGCGCGTTGCTTTCAATGGCAGCGCGAAAGAATCCATTGTCGCCAACAACGGCAATTTCTTTCCCGTCCGGTGAGAGGAGAAAATTTCCCCACGCGACGAGCGGCAGGCCATACAAGAATCCGAGCGGATGCGGAATCTGACGCCAAGATCCGTCCAACATCACCTGGTATAACCCACCCTTACCTTGTGTGGTGGCAACCTGGCAGATGACTGACTGACTTGTTGGTAACCAGGCGTAATTGCGTACGAAAGTCGATTTCGGAATTGCCGTTGCAGCGCCTGCCCGTCGCTGAGGATCATCAGGGGGCAGGAATGACAGATGTATAGTCAGATCATGGACGAATAAAGCAGACGTCATCTGGTCTTTGGTGAATAACGGCCGTGTGTTTTGCCCCCCAGCATCCATCACCCATAATTCAGCATCGTTTTGCGGATTGGTACCGCGTAGAAAGGAAATGAGTTTGCCATCAGGAGAGTAACATGGCGAGAAACAGCGCACGGCAGGCATGATCTTTATCGTGCTAGGGATGGTCGCGAGAGTGTCACCATCCGCCCGTGCGCATCCGAGCACGGCAATCAATAGCGCGCAGATCATTACCAGCCGATATCCCATAACAATCTCCCCCTGTTTTGATGAGACCGTGAACACGTGGTAGCTGCGTCGGCGCCGCGTTTGCCGGTTTGTTACGGCCGGTCCCGTCGCCCTCATCCCCGGCCCTTCTCCCCG
>DASXVL010000362.1:0-1855 GCA_036504255.1 Armatimonadota bacterium
ACGATCGAGGAAGAATACGTACGATGTCGTCCTTTCCTTTCAACCTGTTGACACTTGTCGTGTCAATGCTCATCACGGCTATCCTCGCGATTCTTGGTATGTACCGGCGTGTTCCTGGCGCGCGTACCTTTTCGTTGTTGATGTGGTCATTCACCGTCTGGACGCTGACCAATACGCTGTGCATGCTCGCGCACACGTTACCGATCGCTTTATTATGGGACCGAATCGCCTATGTCGCGATCGATGTGTCCGTCATCGGCTGGATGGTGTTCGCCGGGCAATATACCGGCAATGGGCGCTGGTTTACCCCGCGTAACATCGCCTTTTTTGCCATTGTGCCGGTCATTGCCTTTGTGCTCACCTGGACGAACCAGTGGCACGGACTCTACTACAATTCGGCGCGTCTGGAACTCCTTGGCGACACCTCGCTGCTGCAGATCTCTGGTGGCCCGGTCTACTGGCTGCATATGATCTACTTATTCGGCGTCTCGACCATTGGCATCGCCTTGCTGGTACAGGCCTATGCCCGCTCCTCGACGCTTTATCGCGGGCAGTTCATCGTGCTGTTCACCGCGGTCTTGATCCCCTGGGTGACCTATATCTTAGGGTATGTCGGCGGCAATGCGCTGTTGAATTGCAACGATATCACCACCCTGACGTTCCCATTCAGTGGTCTGGTGGTCTTCTGGGGCATTACCCGCTATAAGCTGCTGGAGGTGGCGCCCATCGCGCGGTATGCCGTGCTCGAAGGCCTGCTGGATGGCGTAATCGCGCTGGATGCCGATGCGCGCGTGGTGGATGCCAATCCGGCGGCACAACGCATTATCGGCAAACCGTTGAAAACCCTGATTGGCGCTTTGCTCGCGGAATCCTGGGCGCGTGGCGCGGAGTTGCTCGGGCAGGCTTCGGATCAAGAGGATGTGCTGGAGTTCTCTACGCCGGACAAGCACTGGTATGAAATCCGCATCAGTCCCCTGCGCAATTGGCGGGAAGAGCATGTCGGCCGCTTAGTGGTGCTGCATGATATCACCGACCTGAAATGTTCGGAAATCGAGCGCGCCCGGCTCGAAGAGCAACTGCGCCAGGCGCAAAAGATGGAGGCCATCGGCCTGCTCGCCGGCGGAATCGCCCATGATTTCAACAACCTCCTCACCCCCATCATCGGGTATGCGGAGATCCTGCAATTACGCTTGCGGCAGGAGGAGACGCTGGCGCGTTACGCCGGCTCCATCATGGAGGCCGCCCAGCGCGCGGCAAGCATCACCAAGCAACTGAAAGTCTTCAGCCGTAAGCAAGTGCTCACCCTGCAGGAGATCACGCTGGAACGAGTCATCCGTGACTTCATGCCCATTGTGCATAGCATCGTCGGTGAGACGATTACCATCGAGGCATCGCTACAATCAGACACCGGTCGTGTCAAAGTCGACCCGGGGCAAATCCAGCAGGTACTGATGAATCTGGCCATGAACGCGCGAGATGCGATGCCGCATGGCGGCATGCTGACCATCGAGCTGGCCTCCGCCGAACCTGATGCGTTGGACCATCACGCGTCCCCGGCATTAGCGACCGGACCGTGCAGCGCCCTCACCGTGCGAGATACCGGGGAAGGGATGACCACGGAGACGTTGGAACGCATCTTTGAGCCATTCTTCACGACGAAAGAGCGTGGAAAAGGAACGGGACTGGGCATGTCGGTCGTCTTTGGCATTATCAAGCAACACCAGGGGCATATCACGGTGGACAGCACGCCGGGCGTTGGCACCACCGTGCGCATCATCTTGCCCTGTGTCGAGGAGCATGCACAGCAAACGGTGTCTGAGGCCAGTAGTGTGGATATCAGCGAGGCGACAATCCT
>DASXVL010000363.1:0-1766 GCA_036504255.1 Armatimonadota bacterium
CCGCCCGCCCGCGCGCGCAGGTGTGAGGGTCGAGTTACTGCCAGGACAGTATGATATTCGAATAGACGCCCGGACCATGCGTTCCGCGTAGCGCGATATAGGCCAGGGTGCCATAACTGGTAATCGGCGTCGCCCCGGAGCCATAGGCGGTATACTTGGTAGTCACAGCCGTGCCTTTGATTTTGGTGGTATTGTCCATTACTTGCACGGTTGCGGCCGTGTCGGTGAATTTCACTGACACGTGGTACCAACGATTTTGGACGAGACCGTTCGTTACTTTATCCAACCCGTTATTCACGTCGAATTCGCTAGGCCAGCCAAGGCCGGGGCCGACATCGAACAGGTTCCACCCGTGCCAATTCACGTTAACCGGACCGGAGGCGACATACGCATGCTCGTAGTCGCAGGCCATGAAGCCGCCGCCGGATAAGGAGCCGGGTCCAGCGACAATCTGCGTGTCATATTCCAGCGTCAGATTGCGCAATGGCACGTCATTCGCGGTTAAGGGGTAATCCGAGTTGTCGAATTTGCCGTCATTGCGGAAATACCAGCGCAGTTGCGCGTTGGCCACGGGCAGGGTCATCGAATTGGTCCCGAAGGTAATGTTGCTCTGATTACTGGTCGCGCCGCCCGCTAAGCCGGGTTCCCAGTACATCCACTTGTGCGCCACACGCCCGGTCAGATCCAGACCGTCCGACGCGCGGTTTTTCGCATTGACCATGGACACCGACTTCGCGGAAAAGTCGTCCGCGTAGAAGTTGAGCTCGCTCGGGGGTTGCATGCTCACGTGGCCATCGAGGAAGGCGTAGATGCTCTTCCCATCATGGCGCAGGTCCGCCCCGTAAGTGGAGCCCAGGCGCCCGCCTTTATTATCCGCCAGCATCACAACGGAGGTGGGGTTGGAGAAATCGGCCAACGCCCGGCCGCTGCACCACCAGCCATACCCATAGTCCGGCGTGTTGGCATTGCCGCGTAATTCCGAGGTCGGGCAATCGAGCACCTTATCGGGGATATTGAGCTCGGTTGTCCAGGTGATCGTTTCCGTGGCATCCCAGATATTGTTACTGTTGGCATCGGTGTAGCCGATGGGGAGCTTTTCCTCATTGTCCTGGCTATACATTTGGTAGGCGAGTCCGATTTGCTTCAGGTTGCTGGTGCACTTGGTCTGGCGCGCTTTCTCGCGCGCTTTGCCGAAAACGGGAAAGAGAATGGCCGCCAGGATGGCGATGATGGCGATGACGACGAGCAGCTCAATGAGCGTGAAACCACGTCGTGCGGGAAATGTGCGATACCGCATAATTTCTGTCCTCCAATGATGATCTCAAGATTCGGGCCGCCGCTCGTGGGCGTACGTCCCGTAGGAAAAAACGCTATGCCCAACAAGGCATTGCTCACACAGGAGCTAATTGTATGATTATAGCACGACTTTTTGCCAAAACTGTTTATTAATAAAGTTACTCCCCCATGAGTCAAGTCACATGGTAGACGTGCCCTGCACGCGGCTTGCCGGGAACGTGCAACCACGCGCCCGTTCCCGTGTCTAATTTGGGGAATGGTTTGGCGCGGGCCGGGCTTATCAAGCGCAGCCGCGCTGTGTTATGATGAACAGCACCTTGTGTCTGTTGCGAAAGGAACTGTCATGCGCACTTTCGGCGTTCGTCTACTCTTCGGCCTTTGCGTATTCACGCTCGGCGCGGCCTGCTGGGCGCAGGCCCCCACCAACATTCCGGTCTTCACGCCGGAAGTGCTCGTCTTTAATAAGGTGG
>DASXVL010000364.1:0-3278 GCA_036504255.1 Armatimonadota bacterium
CTTTTCACATTTCAGCCCCAGCAGCGCCAATCGTTGGGGCGGGTAGGTTACCCCCGCCAGTTTGAAGGCGGGCGCCAGGCGGGCGCGCGCTGCCGGACCGTATTCGCGCAGCCGGTCGTTCACCGTGCGGTCCCCACGCAAGTACCGTATGATCGTATGGCGGAAGGGTAACGTCAGCACCAGGAGAACCAGCACTGCCAGCAAGAGATATAGTCGTCGCATAGGGCCATCGTACGCCGGGCGCACTACGAATCCTTTACGGATGGATTACGGGGCGGTGAATAACTGTCCATCACGCCGTGATGGACAGTTGTTCCTTTACGCGTTCCTGGATGGTGTAGGCGAGGCGCAGCGCCTGCAGGCCGGCCTGGGCATCGATGAGCGGTTTGATGCCGTCGCGGATGGCATGCAGGAAATGCTCCTGCTCGATGACCAGCGGTTCGCGATTGGGCACGAGGATTTGCTCGACCTGGCTGGTCACATAATACTGGCCGTTCTCCTGGGCGATGCTGGATTTGCCATGCCGGTGAATCGACACTTCGCGGCTGGCGAAGTTGACGGTGAATTGCGCGTTCTGCGTGTAGAGACGGGCCTGGCGGATGCGCTCCTGGCTGACGCCGGAAGCGGTGAGCGTGGCCGTGATGCCGCTTTCGAAGCGGAGCAGCGCGGTGACGTGGTCGATGAGTCCACTACGGATGCGGTGGCCCATCGCATTGACGGCGACGACGTTCGAGCCGGTGAACGCGAGGGCGAGGTCGAGGTCATGAATCATCAGGTCGAAGATGATGTCCGCCGAGCGATCGCGGCCCATGGAGGTGCTGAGCCGCTGCAATTCGCAGGCGAAGAGTTCCTGATTGTGGAGCAGGGGGAGCAGCGCCGTCACGGCGGGATTGAAGCGCTCGACATGTCCGATCAGCAGGACGCGGTCGGTGCGGGCGCTCAGGTCGGCCAGCGCCTCCGCCTCGGCCAGGGAGGCGGCAATGGGCTTTTCGAGCAGCACATGGACGCCGGCCTGCAGGCAGGCGGTGGCGACTTCGGCATGGGTGACCGTCGGCGTGGCGATGATGACCGCTTCCACCGCGTCACACAGCGCCTGTTGCGAGGCAAAGGCCTCCACCCCATACTGCTGGGCGACCTCTTCCGCGCGCGCCAGGTTGGCGTCGTAGATGCCGACAAGTTGAAACCCGGGCATCATGGAGGCGACCCGCGTATGATGGCCGCCCATGACGCCGGTGCCGATAATCCCCACCCGCAACATCGGACCTTTGAACATCCTTCACTCCTCCCTCGACCGCTCCGCATTCCGTGGGCCGGGCGGCCGGCATCACTGAGGCAACGTTGTGAAACCTGTCGCCGCCAGGGTCAAAACGCGAGTATTCTATATCGGATTGCCGCGAATGGCAATCCGCTGCACCGCCCAAAGGCAAAAGCCGCAACGGCGATGGGGAAGATGTTCCAAGTTAAACTCATTAGTGAACGTAAATATTTTTCAAAAACTTAACATTCGGTTTTACTCTTGCCGCTATACATCCGGGTGGGATGGGCCGGGCTCGGCGTGGGTACAAGCCGTGAGAAGGATGTTGGCGCGGGGGAGAAGAAGTCACATCACGATATTGCAAATTGAAAAATGCAAAGTGTACATTGTAAATTGGAATGACTTCCGGAGGTTTTTATGGCATTTTATCGAGCGATGGACCCGCCCGAGCGCGTGGCGGTGGTGGGCATCGGCTACGTTGGTCTGACACTGCTGTGCGCGTTGGGCAAAGCCGGCTATACCGGCCTCGGGTATGATATTAACGAAGAAAAGGTGGCCAGCGTTGCCCGCGGCGTGGTGCCCTTCGAGGGCGGAGAGCGGGAATTAGAGGCACTGCTGGCGGAGCTGGCGCCGGCAGGGAAGATCACCGCAACGACCGATCCGGCGCAACTCGCGCGGGTGGATGCGGTGTTTATCGCCGTGGAGACCCCGGTCGACGACAGTGATCATCGTCCCCGCTATCACGCCTTGCGTGCCGCGTTGCAGACCATCTGCCCCTTCCTGCCCTCCGGCGTGCTGGTGGTGGTGGAATCGACGATTGCGCCGGGCACGATTCATGGCCTGGTGCTGCCGGCACTCGAAGAAGCCACCGGTGGACAAGTGGGCCGGGATTTCTTCCTCGTCCACTGCCCGGAGCGGGTGATGCCCGGACGGCTGCTGAAGAATATCAATAGCTACGACCGCGTGGTGGGCGGTGTCACCTCGGAGTGCACCCGGCGCGCGTTGGGGATTTACCAGCGCGTCACCAGCGGTACGTTGCACCCGACGGACGCGAAGACGGCGGAGATTGTGAAGACCGCCGAGAACGCCTACCGGGACGTGCAGATCGCCTTTGCCAACGAGCTGGCGTTGATGTGTGAAGAGCTGGGCGCCGATGTGTTCGAGGTGCGCGAGTTGGTGAACAGCAGCCCCTTCCGCAATATGCACCTGCCCGGCGCGGGCGTTGGCGGACATTGCATCCCGAAAGATCCCTGGCTGCTGGTGTCCGCGATGTCCGACTATACCCCGCGCCTGCTGCCCACCGCGCGGGCCATCAATGACGGCATGCCCCTCCATCTGGCGGAGCTGGCGTCCCGCGAACTGGCGGCGGAGGGCCGTTCTCTGACCGGCGCCATCATCACCATCCTGGGCGCCGCCTACCTGGAAGGCACGGATGATACGCGCAACGCACCGGCGCTGGCGCTGGCCCGCCACCTGACGGGGCTGGGCGTGACGGTGCGGCTGTTCGACCCGTATGTGACACGCCTGGAGGAATACGCCGTCAGCGGCGATGACACCGCCATTGACGGCAGCGACGCGTTGATTCTCGTCACGGCGCATGAGGAGTTCCGCACGCTGGACCTGGCGGCCTGTGCGCGGCGCATGCGCACCCCGGTGCTGGTCGACGGGCGCAATTGCCTGGACTTGACCGTCGCACGGCAGGCTGGATTCCGCGTGCAGGCCATCGGCAAGGGTAACCTTTCGAGCACAGACCGGACGGTTGCTTCCGCAGAATAATACCGACCGCGAAAAGCGGGGACAGGCAGGGTGTCCGCAAAAGACGGGACACCCGAGCGAGGTCATTGCAGAGATCGAGGATCAGTTGCCGGATGGAAGGCCAGCGCTGTTTGGAAGGTCGGCGGCAGCCCCGCTGCAGGTGAAGGCAGTTGGTCTCACCTGTGGTGATGAGCGCGGAGGCGCCTTCGGGCTCGCAGTAAGCCCGAACTTCCCCGCTGGCAGCAATACTGCCGGTGCTCAACTACGC
>DASXVL010000365.1:0-2033 GCA_036504255.1 Armatimonadota bacterium
CGGCTTCCAAACAGTGCTGCTGACACCAAGCTGACCTAAAGTCCTTAGCTGCTGACCCCACCCTAACTATACTCCGGCGTCCCCAAACTACCGATCCACCAGCCGAGCATGCCGGCGATCACCAGCAGATTGCCGCCGAAGGTGCAGGTATAGCCCCAGGGCAGGCCTAACTTATAGAGCGCCGCGCCCAGCCCGACATTCACCAGCACGCTGACGCCGAGCAAGGTGCCGGTGGAGGGCGACCACTCGTCATCCATCAGCGCCATGACGATGGCGCCGACCACCGCCACCCAGATGCTGGCCACGGAAAGCACGAGCAGCAGCAGGCCCTGCGGATAATTCTTCAGCGAGCCGCGATCGCCCGCCGTGGTGGTGGACCACACCAGCGCGCGTTCAAAGGGCTCCAGCATACGCCCATAGCCCAGGGCGGCGAACAAAATGGCGAGGCCCAGCGCCTGGATGGCCACCACCCGCCAGGGAATATCGAGAAACCCCAAGGTGGTGGTATTGAGCGGGCGGGTATACGCCACCGCTAACATGGCCAGGCCCAACAGCGCGATGATGGTCATGGCCAGCCAGCGCTTCTTGCGCTCTTCGCGCAGCATCTCCTGCTCCGGCGAGGGTTCGATTTGTAGGGCGACCTTGCCCGCTTTTGCGTCCTGCGTGTGCCGCAGCCGCGCCGCATAGACGGCGTTGCCCGGCGCGGATTCCACCGCGAGCTGGTAGGCGCGCTGGCCGTCGTCCAGATGCCCGACCGCCAGATAGATCTCCCCGAGCAACGCCCAGGCGGCAGCGTCTTCCGGCGAGCGCTCCAGCAGCGTGCGCAGCAGGTGAATGCCTTCCACCATCTCACGCCGCCAATAGGCAATGCGCGCCATGAGCAGCATGCGCTCGTCGTCCGTCAGCGCGTCATACGGGCGCGGCAGGGCCGGGGGCGGCGCATCCTCCTTACCCGAGGCTTTGCCGAGCGCCGCGTCATAGGCGTGCCGCTCGGCGCCATACAGCGTCAGGTAGGCGTTCACGCAATCGCGAAAGCGCGTATCGGTAAAAATCTGTTCCACCGTCATCGTGGGCCGAAAGCGCGCGCTATAGCGGCAAAAGACGGCCTGCACCTGCGCGGGCGTGGCTTTTGGCGTCACATGGAGTAGCTCGTAGTAGGTTTTCATCATGCCTCTACCCAGAGAAATCAGTCGTCCTCGACCGTGACGATGCGCACCTCACCGTTGGCCGCCTCGACCAACTGTTCGAGTTTTCCCTCGGCTTCCGCAAGTTGCGCGCGGCAGAAGCGCGTCAGCGTGGCCGCCTCGGCGCACAACGCCAACGCCGCCGCCAGCGGCACATCGTTGCGATCCAGGGCGAGGGCGATGGCCTCCAGGCGGGCCAACGCCTCCTCGAAGGTCTTGACTGCTGCTGCTGCGTTGTTGTTGTCCACAAGCTCTTCTTCCTGCGTATAGCGGTGTACTCTTCCAAGCCCTGCCGTTGCCAGCAGCCCAGCCTGCAGTCCTTAGCACTGTCTGGAACAGGGCCCAAGCCCGGCTATCCCCGCCATAATCACCAGCCCCGGCTTACTCCTTGTACAAGAAAGCGGGATACCCGACCGGCGAGAATCCGGCTATAATTAGCATATACAAGATTCTTCTGCCAAACAGGAGCAATTCCTGCTCATTCACACGAGAGTCATTACCGATGCTATCTATCGCCTTTTTCTCTGAGTGTTACCACCCGATGCGCAATGGGGTCGTGGTGTCCGTCGCCTCCTTCGCCCGCGTGCTGACGGAAATGGGGCATCATGTCACCATTTTCACCGCGCGGCACCCCGAGCAGGACAACCATGAGGACCTGGAGGAGGGCGTCTACCGCTTTCCCTCGCTGACATTGCCCACCAAATTACGCTATCCGCTGGCGCTGCCCATCGCCACGGGCAAAGCGCGGCGGCTGCTGGCGGAGTATCCCTTCGATCTCATCCACTCACACTCCCCCATGCTGATGGGGCATGTCGCCGTCACCTACCAGCGCAGCCACCACCTGCCGCT
>DASXVL010000366.1:0-10042 GCA_036504255.1 Armatimonadota bacterium
CCCATAGTCGTTCCAGGTAACCAATTCCACCCAGTCGGCATTATCGCGGATCAGGCCTTCCCAAATGGCGCAGTAATCGCGCATGCCGTGGAAATCCCGCACGTTGGCGCTGTCGTAGGAGAACGAATTGGTGGCCATATAGAGCTTGCCGAACTTGGCGGTCGCGCGCCGACCATTGGCGTTACCCCGCTGCAGATCCCACCACGGCGCATCGATGCCGAAGAGGAAGTAACCATCCAGGTAGGGCGCGTCCGTGAGGGTATTGAGCACGCCGTCGTAGCTGGGGGCCAGCGTGGTGTTGTCGGTCCAGAGGAAGGGCACGAAGCAGACGTCATACCCGGCGGCCTTCAACGCGCTCATCGTCTCCGCCCAGCGTAGGCTGGGGCGCGAATAGGCCGACAAGACCGGCCGGCCTTCGCTGCAAAATTGATTGGGGTGCTTGGCAAAACGCGCCATCATGTCCAACGCCGTGGGCAGAGGATCCAAGGCGGTGGCCGTATCGATAGAGAAGAAGAGCTTGAAGCCGCTGTTGAGCTGCTTCGCCGCTTCATAAAGCATGGTCGAGCGCTCGACATAATACGGGTCTTTCGTCCATGACCCGCAATTCAGTGCGAAGCCATCGATGCCGTATTGCTGCGCCAGGCGAATCTGCTGCTTGTAACTTTCCACGGACACGGTGTTGTTCCAGGGCATGCACACCATAAAATGCGCGAAGACGTAATGCTCACGGGCAGATACCCGGCCGAGCGAGATGCCGAGCAGGCCCAGGATCAGGCACGTCTGCCATAGGAACCGGTAGCGACTAGCCATCTTACAACCTCCAAAAAAGCTATGCAATTTTCCTGTAACCGGATACGCGACGGTATCGATCAATTTTTCAGTTTTCGCCTGTACAAACACGAAGGAATTCCACCTCGTGTACTTCATTGACAATCCCTCTATCAGCACCTATACTCTGTTACAGTTCAACTGGCCACGACCACGGTTTTGCTCGTGTATCCCCCACGTGATCAACGCTCTGCTCGGCCCTAGGGCTCAGCAAAGAATAAGTGTCCAATTTTGACGCCGGGCGCTTGGCCGTGATCAAGGCGAGCGTTCGCGCACATATGAGGTCATATTTGAAGGACGCTCAACGCAGAGCACGGCCAAGCGAACAAGTCAAAATGGACACTTATTCTTTGCTGAGCCCTTACAGAAAAGATTATCGATCGCATGCCAAAGAAACCACATCCTACCGATGAGATGCACGCCGCCGTCACGTTACGCGACATTGCCGCACGCTGCGGCGTGAGTAATGCCACGGTGTCTCGCGCGTTACGCGACCCTTCGTCGCAGAATGCCGAGACATCTCGCCGCATCATGGAAACCGCGCAGGCGATGGGCTATGACCAGGAAGTCCACCACGCCGCCCGTCGCATGTCACTACGTAAATACGGCAAAGAGGACATCAACCACCTCATCGGACTGGTCTTCCCGCAGCATTACTATCAGGCGCCCTATTTCAACGAAATCTTTGAAGGACTACTCAGCGTGCTGACCCCCAAGGGCTACGGCATCCTGCTCATCGACGGCAACGCGATCCCTACGGCGCCGCTCCCGCCGTGCTTCAGCCGTGGTGAGGTCGATGGCGTCATCGTTTATGACCAATCCACGCGTTTTCGGCCCACGTATGAACGACTCCGGAATATGCGCTCCTTCGGCCAACGCCCCATCCTCTCCATGATCGAAGAGTTCGATGGGTGCTCCTCCGTACTGGTCGATAAATCGGGCGGCGCCTATGCGGTGGCGAACCACTTACTGGATCTCGGCCACCAGCATCTGCTCTACGTCTGCGGCATGGACCGGGTCCATCATGACACACGCCCGCAAGTTGCACTCTACGAAAGTTATGTTCAGGCCTGCCGTGACCGCGGCTGGAATCCGGACGAGCACCTGTTTCCCGGCGAAATCGGCATGCGCTTCTGGATGATGGCCTTTGATCCGCGCTACTCCCATAAACTCGGCATGCTGGATGCCCTACCCATGTCGGCGGATAATCCCCTGTTGCGCACCCTGCGGCAACACCCGGAGATCACCGCCATCCTCGCCCCCAATGATGGCGCCGCGTTGGTGGTGCATCGCTTGCTCACCCGCAACGGCATCCGCGTGCCGGACGACATCAGCCTGGTGGGTTTCGATGACACCAATTCAATCTTCGACGAGAAATGGCAGAATATCCTGACCACCGTACGGGTACCGCTCCAGCAAGTGGGCCGTACCTCCGCACGCCTCATGATCGAGCGCATCACGGGAGAGCGTAAACACGACGCCATGCGCGTCCTGCCGACCAAACTGCTCATCCGTGCCTCGACCTGCGCCCCGGCATCGAGAGTAGAACCGGGCAAGTAAACCAGCGCCTTTGCCCCGGCCATACCTGGCCGGGCACCGCATCAGCGCCGCACCACACTCTGCGGCGCGACCACCTGCCCATCCACCACCGCAGGCGTTGTCCCGGTGTTCACCAGCAAACTCACGCCATCCCCATACCGGCTGTGGTACACGCCGGGTTCCGGAGTCGCGACTTCGTCAAGGTCCTGGGTGATACGGTCGCCGAACTCCTCGCAGCACAGGCGGTACCCCTCGCGTGCAAAGTCGGCCAGATCGGCATAGGTCGGCATCGTGTGACCATCCATGGCGGGGCGGGCGGACACCTCGATGGTCGGCTTGCCGCCCCAGGCCAACGCGCGCAACGCATCGGCACGCCAAGTCTTCCGCCCGCCGCCACACTGGTAGCAGACGCTGTTATGCAAGGCGATCGGCAAAAACGGCACGATGCCGTCGATGAAATGCGGCACAAAGTCGGTGAACTTAGCAAGCCCCGCCGCATGGTCGTCAAGATAGACGCCATCCATCAGATCGAAGTACGGGCCGTACGGCACTTCCAGGGAGAGCGTGCCGAACAGTTCCCGCGTATACGTAAGAATCTCGCGAAATGCGGCGAGATAGGTCGCCCGGTTGGCGGGGTGCGCGGAAGCGTGGCAGGTATTAAACGCCGCCAGGGCATCCAAATAGTAGTTGCCCTTGATCCCCAGCGCTTTCATCTGCGGCAAGTCACGCTGCGCATGACGGATGCTGCGCAGGGGGCACATGCGCATATTGAAGCCGCCGCTCCAGGGTACATTGCGCCACAGGCTGCCGTCGCGCAACACCATGCCATCCTCGCAGGAGTAGTCGTCCGACACTTCATAGCTGTCCTGGTAATTGTCGTGCGCCGTGACGCAGACCTGGTGGTCTTTCCCCCAGGCGATTAGCTCACGGAAGTCCGCTTCCCCGCCTTCGACCGGATTAATCGGGAAGCGCGTCGGATAGCAGCCGTCATGCCCCCCCAGATTCCAGCCGACCATCTGCGCGGTAATGCGGCGGATGCCATCGGCCTGCATCCGTTGCAGGATCTCGCGCGCCTCCGCGAAACTGGTCGCCGGTTGGTACGTGCCCTGCCCGTCAAAAGCGCGCGTCTTGCACCCTTGGAAGATTTTCATGGGAAAGCTGTGCGCAAAGTCGAGGACACGCGGGTTGTCCTCCGCCTTCTCCGCCCAGGTGCGCACGCCGCGTTCCTCCCGCAGGAAGCGCCGGTAGCGCCGGGCAAAGGCCGACCACCCTCCCTCGGTGGGATCGCACAGGTAGTAGCGGACAGTGCGCGTGCCGGGCAGTAACGCGTCGGTGTGCGCCCAACGGTAGACCAGCCCCGGATGAATGCTGTAGACCGCGTCCTCACCGGCATGCGAACGAATCACCGCCTGCGCATCAAACTCACCGTCACAGACGACGGCGCACCAGGAGGCGTCCTCGGTGTGCATGCCGATACAGTTAAAATTGCTGCGCATGGCCCACTGCGCTTGTTCGGCGTAGAGGGTCACGCGTTCTTCGCGACTGACTCCATGCGTGAAACGATGGATCGCTCCGCAGAAACATGGCAGCAGCAGATACCCCGCCTCCCCGGCATGCGCCGCCCCGAAGCCCGGTAGCAGGTCGAGGGTCAAGAGGCGGGCATACGTGGGATCACACTCCACCACGGTGTCGGCCGGGATGGAGAGTTCCACTGCCTGCAGCGCGGCACGCCGCGTGCCATGCAGTTCAAAGGTGATCACGGTATTCACGAAGGGAATATCCACGCGACACGGGAGCATCCACCCGGTCGGCGTGTCGCGGACCTGCGCCCAGTCGGCGAGCACCGGATGCCACTCCACGCGCGCTTCGAGCGCATTATAGAGTTGGCAACGTGCGACGGTGGATACGGCGATCTCGTGCTGCCAGCACGGCCCGGAAGCGATGAGCATCTCACCGCGTGGCTCCAGGCTAATCTTATGCGAAATGCGCCGTGCCGGTTGGGCGATTGCGGTCTCCAACAAGATACGTCTCCTTAATCTCATGTGCTTTTCGTACGTGTACAAAAAATATTATTTGTGCCTGCAGCCGCAAGATGGGTGGACAGCCCCACACCGGCTACGCCATGGCAGCAGACCGGAGTAGCGGGGCGTAGACCCTCGAAGAAGACAACACGATCGACCGCGGAAGATTGGCCACCAGGCAGGCCACACGTCTCTAGCACCGTTTGGAAGCCGACCGCAGTCGCGCTCAGCCTTCCGACAGTACATCCCCGGACCTGCTTCTCGTGTCAGGCTGAGCGCGACTCCGGGCTGCGGCCCTACATCGGCTTCCAAACAGTGCTGTTGACACCAGCGCAACCGATAGTCCTTAGCACTGTCTGGAACAGGGCCAAAGCCCGGCTATCCCCGGCAGGAAAGAACTGAAAAGGTTAATCAGCCCCCCTCGCCCAAACCAGGGAGAGGGGGGCGACAGGTACTACTGCTTCTCGTCACGCAAACGTGTCAGCGTCCATGCCACCTGTACAGCCCAGCGCGCTGCCGTGGCGGATTTGCCGGCGACGACCAGGCGTAAGCGCTCGCCGCGTTGCACAGGCAATTCCCGGGTGAGTGACAACGGCTCACCCTGTGGGGTAAAGTCGGCACTCCACAACGGTTGCGGATCACCCTCACGCAGCAGCGAGACCGTCACCGACGTCGTGGCCCAGGGCGCCGCATCGCGCGAGACCGTCAGCGCCAGGGTGATGTGCCCACTGATCGGACTGATCCAGACTTGCGACGCCGCCGAATCCGCCTCACCGGAATACGCCAATCGTCCCGCCTGCGGCTGTCCGATACCAAAACCCCAGGAGCCGCCCCATTCCAACCAGGCGGGAATGGCTGACACCAGTAATCCGGGGGCGGCAAAGCGCCCCGTGCGCGGCAGTGCCGGATGCCCGGTGCGCGCCAGGAATTCGTACTGCCAGACGGGCGTGCCCTTCGCGTCCAGCACCGGATAGGTCGCATCCTTTGCCGAGAAATCCTTCGCCGCATCCCACACGTACCCGGCGGCATAGTTCACCGGCGGTGTGAGCGGGTCGGCACCCTCCTGATACTCCTGCAGGTTGGTGCGCCCATCACCGTCCGGGTCGGCCTGCGGGTCCGTGCCGGTCCAGCGCCCAAAGTAATACCGCTCGAACCAATTCGGCAGGCCGTTGTGATCGTCGTCGCCATACTCGCTGATGTAGTGCGGCGCACCGGAGAACCACTGCGTCCAATGCGCGGCCTCTTCGCTGCTGAAACCGCGAATGGAAAAGTCCTGCCGCCAGGGGCGGTCGGTGATCACTTCCGGGGCGCGGAAGGTCAGCACGGTTTTGCTATTACGCAGCAGAGACACCGTGACCGGGCCCGGCTTACTGGCGAACTCCACGGAGGACATACCCGCCGGCACGTCCTGGCGGCCCATGCCTTCCACCACCACCGTGCCCGGTGCGGTGAGGAAGGCGCGCACTTCCAACTGGTTCTGCGTCTCACGCCCGGGAGTATAGGGCCCGGCGACCAACGGAACGCGCGCATCGGTGCGATAGGGGCGATAGAAGACATAGACCTGGTCATGCGTCGCCTTAGGTTCGACGCCGGTGCGATACCAGGGGCCGTAGTAGTTGGCGAGCAGATCCACGTAGCTAAAATGATGGCGCACGCTGGGCATGACCGAGGTATCCTCCGTGATGTCATTCCAGGTGCTCATGAGAATATAGTCCGCCTGGGTATCGCGCGCCACCCGCCACATCTGATCCCACAGCCGGGAATTGTCGGCGCCGATATTTTCCATGCCACTGCTACGTCCCGGCGTGTAGTAATTCGCCCAGGGACTCATGCCCCAGCGTTTGCCCGCGGTATGGGCGGCGTGCGCCAGCGCGGTGAAGGCCTGTGTATCCTTGGCGATCCCTTCTCGGCTATAGAAGCACCCGACCCCATCGACGAACGACAGATAGGGTTGTATCGCCGCCTCCCATTCCTGAGGAGTCTTGCCGAGGAGCGGAAATTCACAGCGGTCCATATGCATAAAGATCGGTTCGCCTGCCGCCGTACGCAAGGCGTCGAACCACTGTTTGACCTCCGCCGGTTTACTACGTATGCCCATGTAGGTGACAAAGGCCGGGCGTCCGTCGAGACGTAACAAGGCCGGGCTCTGGCGATGCCGCCCCATCCAGTACGTGATGCTCTCCACCTTTTGCTCGATGCTGCCCCCGGCAAAATCGTAGCAGAGTCCGACTTTAAAGTTGCCGCCCAACTCCTCGGCGGCCTGCAGCATCTTTTCGGGGATGCCGAGGTCTTGTATGCTGCCACAGGTATCGAAGACAAAGGCATCGACGCCGCTGCCATACGCTTGCGCGATCTCCCATTTGTACTCGTCCACCGCATTGGCGAACGGCGGATGCAGCGCGCCGATGTGGGTATCGCGGCACCACCCTGTCAGGTTGGGGCCATTCGGTCGCTTCACGGGTTCGATAAAACCGCCCGCACCGATTGCCCGACTTGCCGGCTGTGATGATGCGGCTGACGGACCAAAGCCGATCATGCGGTGGGCGATAATCAGGCGGGTGTTCGCCGGGCGCGGCGTGAGACGCTGTGGAATCTTCACCGGCGCATCGACCGCCTTCGTCTTCGCATCGATGATGCGCGCGAGCTCTGCCGCGCTCAAGCGATGAGTGTAGCAACGCACTTCGCGGATTTCCAGGCCCTGCGCCTCGCCACCGATTTGCACCGGGCCTTGCGAAGCCGGCGCGGTGAGCGGCGCATACCCCATACTGTCGCCCTGTGCACTGCCGTCGAGATAAAAGGTATAGGATTTTCCCCAATCACCCTGCGTATCCACGGCCCAGGCTACCGAGGTCCAGGTATCCGGTTTCATGCGTCCCGAGGTGACGCCGACCGGCCATACCGTGTTGGAGGGCAAGTAGAGCGGGAGCACATCGGCTTCGGCGACGGCCTCGGAAGTGCGCGACCCACGCCCGGCAAGACTAAAGAACAGTGCGCCATCCGGACGAACGCCGAACTGCCAGCCGGACGTGCGCGCAATGCTGGCGTTGTTCGCCATGCCTGCCGGCATGCGCACCTGCGCGACAATGGTCATCTGCTCGCCGGGCTGCAAGCGAAAACGCGTTTCGCTCTCGGGCACGGTACGCGTAGCGGCGTCCGACGTCCAGACGGCCGGGGTGGGCATCGGCGCTTCAGCCCCCACGACACCCTGCAGCAGGCAGGTCAATAACACGAGAGCACAGATACAGGCAGAGCGAAACATAACTATTCCTTTCAGGTCTATACAGCCGCCGGATAAAGTCGGCTGTATCGCTAATCTTCACGGCCACCGAGATGCCGGATGCCATGCCCGGTGGCAACGTCCATTCAACGCTTAACGCTGGGCCATCGCCTTGACGGCATCATCGGATAACGCTGTATTATACACCCGCACATCGCTGATTTCGAAACGCTTCGCGCCGTTATACCGGCAGCCGACATTCAGCGGACCGGTATAGGGGAGCATTTGTGTGATGGGATTCCCGCCGACGAGGCCTAAGCCGGTGCCCGTCGCCCCGCCGTCCAGGACGCCGTCGCGATATACTTTAATGCTCTTCGTGGAGACATCGTTATACCCTGTCGGGTCAACCGGTCCACTGTCAAAGACCGCGGCGTAATGGTGCCAGACCCCCGTTTCTACGGGAGTGGTGAAGTCGCCCCACGCACTGGCGGCGCCGCCGCCCCACCGATACTGCATGGACATCACCGCATGCAGCGTATTACTCCCCTTATTCGCGCTATAATTTCCGCCGCCAAAGAAGGACCAACCGCAACCGCTGCCAAAGCCGCCATTAAAGACCAGATAATCGGTACAGAATGCGGCATCCCCCAATTTCATCCAGAACCCGACCGTCACTTTCCCCTGCGCAACGCGGCATAACGCTTGACCCGTGGAGGCCGGCGCATATTCCACGGTCCCGGAATAAAACGAGAACGCATCGCCCATGGGACCCTGGCTGGTCGCGTACCCAGTAGGGGTGATGTTATTCACCGCGGTCGCTTTCAAGCTTCCACTCGGATATCCCGCCTTGCCTTGCACGTCATAATGCCCCACACCGCGCAGCGGCGCGTAGAAGTCAAATCCCCACGGCGCCTTATCTTTCGTCAGCGCCACGTGGCCGTCAACATACGAGGCGATGAAACTGCCGTTGTGCCGTCCGGGCTCCTGCGGGAAGTTGACGGCGCCCCCCAGCCCATCGGCCGTTAGCACGACGGAGGTGGCGTCCGCAATATCACCCAGGGCCATATTGGAGAGGGTGATATCGTAATCATAGGCATTGGCCGTGTCGCGACCTTTGGTGCCGCACTGTAACATCTTCGCGGCGAAGTTGAATTGCGTCCAAAACGTGGCGGCATCCGGCAATTTCTCTTCGTTTTCCTGCGCGTACATGGTGCAGGCCAGTGCAATCTGTTTCTGGTTGCTCATACAACTCGTTTGACGCGCCTTCTCACGTGCTTTGCCGAAGACCGGAAAGAGGATCGCTGCTAAAATAGCGATAATTGCAATAACGACGAGTAGCTCGATCAAAGTAAAGCCACGGGATTTGATAAACATTTGCATTTCATGCTCCTTTCAGATGGTGGCCTATCCCCGCAAAACAAGACCGGGGGAAGTCTCATTGTCAGCGTCCAAAACCTCGGCTGCCCTGCCCGGGAATCACTGTATCCGGTTACATAATATTACATAGCCAGCGTTCATTGTCAAGCGCTGCCGAGAAATAATAAGCCCTGGGGTGAGTTCGTGTGTAAAACAGACCACTCACCCCAGGGCTAACGCCTCATCAAACAATGGACAAGCCCTTGTTTATGCCCACGCGACCCGCGTGCGCAGCACGCCGTCTTTCTCCATTTCCGCCGAGATGTAGCGGTAGAGTAATTCGCCGCGCGTCACCGCGTAGGCAGGGTCATCCCACAGGTTGTGGTACTGGTGGGGGTCGGTGGCCAGGTGATAGAGCTCGCCGTAGGCCCGATCATGGTAGACGACGAGCTTCCAGTCGTCGATAATGAAGGTCTGCTGCATGAACGGGCCTTCATTGGCGCCTCTGTATCGGTGTTTCAATCCACATCCGGCCCAAAGGCCGGATGCTATCCTGGGTGGCTGGCTGCACGTCCTCCATGTCGTCGTTTCAATCCCCACCCGGCCCGAAGGCCGGATGCTATGTCGCATCCGCGCGCTGTTTGGCACACCAGGTACAGTTTCAATCCCCATCCGGCCTGAAGGCCGGATGCTATGCATTCCTGCATCTTTGCACTCGCGGTGGGCATACTGTTTCAATCCCCATCCGGCCCGAAGGCCGGATGCTATACAGCGCGTCCCCTCCCTTGTGGCTTACTACGCCGTTTCAATCCCCATCCGGCCCGAAGGCCGGATGCTATGACCGACCACTTGCCAGCACCCCCGGTATCGCCGTTTCAATCCCCATCCGGCCCGAAGGCCGGATGCTATAACATGGCGAGCATCTCAACCCGACTCATGACCCCGAGTTTCAATCCCCATCCGGCCCGAAGGCCGGATGCTATAATGGTGTCTACAGAGATGCGAACGAAGTACTTGTTTCAATCCCCATCCGGCCCGAAGGCCGGATGCTATATACGCCTCCTCGATCTATAACCCGTTT
>DASXVL010000367.1:0-17957 GCA_036504255.1 Armatimonadota bacterium
CACCATGTCTACGCCGGGCTCCTGCTTCATCGCGCGTATTGTTGCGGTCAGGTCGTCCTTCACCAGCGTCGTATTGTGCCACGCCGCCTCCTCCAGCGTGCGCGAAAACACGACCTTCGGCAGCTTGTTAATCCGTTCGGCCACCACAGGGTCATGCGCCAGCGCCAGCGGTGTCGGCCAGTAGCTGGCCATTAGCTCATAGGTAATCCTGCCGAACACGAGCAAGCCACCGCCCTGCGCATTCTCGGCGACGAAGGCGCTCCACTCTGCATCCGTGTTATCTCGGTGTGCCCAGCTCATATCGCCGTGCGCGTCGACAAAGTAACCATCAAGTGATACTTGATTGAAAACAACTACTTTTCGCATGCTGCTGCTCCATTGCTGTCGCTGTCGTGGGTAGTTACCGCAGGTTACATTATAGCTCATCCCCTATCCGGGCGCGGTCACTTGGCAGCCAGCGCGCTTGTCGGAAAATTCGGACAACCTGCCTTGTTCATGGTTTGACGCCGCCGCGTCGTGGTGCTACTGTGGACGCGATTGCGCGATGAAGGGGAGGCAATGATGGCGATTCGGCAGATCGAGTTGGTGCTCCGCAGTACGCCCACTATCGAAGGGGCGGGCGTGCACCTGCGTCGGGCATTCGGCTTTCACGACGTGCAGCGTTTCGACCCCTTTTTGCTGCTCGACGACTTCCGCTCCGACAATCCGAACGAATTTCTGCCGGGCTTTCCCTGGCATCCGCATCGCGGCATCGAGACCATCACCTATATGCTGGATGGACGCGTCGAGCACGCGGATAGCATGGGCAATGCCGGGGTCATCGCCTCCGGCGACGTGCAGTGGATGACGGCGGGCAGCGGCATCATCCACCAGGAGATGCCCAAGGGCCGCGCCGATGGCCTCATGGGCGGGTTCCAGCTCTGGGCCAACCTGCCGGCCTCGCACAAAATGATGCCACCGCGCTATCGCGGCGTGCTGGCGGCGGAGATTCCCACCGTCCATCTGGAGGGCGGGGCCAGCGCGAAGGTGGTCGCCGGACGCGTCGGCGATGTACAGGGCCCGGTGCAGGACATCATCACCGATCCGCTCTACCTCGATGTCACGGTGCCCGCCGGCGCGCAGCTCAGCTACCCGGTGGCGCCGGACCACACCGTGCTCGCCTATGTCATTGAGGGCAAGGGCTATTTTGACCCACGACGCGACGCGTTCAGTTACGAGTCCATCGGCATGAACTACTTTGAACTCGAGCGCCCCTGCCTTTTCGACTCGCGCCACCTCATCCTCTACGGCGCAGGCGATCAACTGGAGATTACCACCACGGACAACCCGCTCCGCTTCCTGCTCTTCGCCGGTAAGCCCATCCGCGAGCCGATTGCCTGGTACGGGCCCATCGTCATGAACACACAAGAGGAACTTCGCGTGGCGTTTGAGGAGTATCGCAACGGCACGTTCATTAAGGAGCAGTAGGCATGGCGGGACTCGCTGCGCGCGAACCCTCTGGCAAACAGTGCTGTTGACACAAGCCCTGCCTGAAGTCCTTAGCCTGTCTGGAAGCCGATGGAGGGCCGCAGCCCGGAGTCGCGCTCAGCGTGCCGTGAGAGGCAGGTCCGGGGAGGAACTGTCGGCAGGCTGAGCGCGACTGCGGTCGGCTTCCAAACGGTGTTGTTGACACTAGGCCAGCCTAAAGTCCGTCGCACGGTGTGGAAGGATTCGAGCAAAGAGAGTCCGCTACTTCACAGCAGCTTGCACACCTCGTCAAATTCGAGGCGCGGGTTACGGGGATAGACGCCGGCGGGGTCGCCGTAGCCGAGGTTGCAGAGGAAATTCGAGCGGACCGAGCCGGTGGTGAAGAATTCTTTCTCGTTCGGATCGATGGGCTTGCCGGCACAGAAAAATTCCTCATCGACTTTGACGTTATCAAAGCCGGACATGGGGCCGCAATCCAAGCCCAACGCGCGTGCCGCCAGGATGAAGTAGCCGCCTTGCAGCGTGCCATTACGCTTGGCGGTGGTCTCGGTGAGCGCCGGGGCATCCGCAAACATTTCCCGCGCCGTCGGGTGCTGCGGAAACAACAGGGGCATCTGCGCAAAGAAATCGTAGTCATAGCCGAGGATGGCCGTCACCGGCGCGGACATCGTCTTCTCGATGTTCCCTTCCGCCAACGCGGGCAACAGCCGTTGCTTCGCCGCCGGGGTACGCAGAAAGAGGATGCGCACCGGCAGGCAATTCATGCTGGTGGGCGCCCATTTCAGCAGATCGTAGAGCGCACGCAACGTGTCATCGTTTACCGGCGTCTCCAGCCAGCGCGTATGGGTGTGCGCTTCGCGAAACAGCAGGTCCAGTCCAACGCTATTCAATGCTTGGCTCATATCCGTTCTCCTTAGTGATCGCTTATAATGTATTAGCTATTCTAGCAGACATCAGGCATGAAGAGTGCGTCACGGCATGCCGTGCTCGACCAAAAATCAACCATCGCTGATTACCGTATGGCCTGCATTTACGCCCTGGACACGACAGTCGGCCGTCCCTCCAGGACAACGAGCCATCTTTCGCTTGCCTGCCACCCGCCTTTTCGTTACACTGAGGTGTGACCGCTTATGTGATGCCGGTCAGAGAGGAAGCGCGTATGTATCAGGAAACGTCCGCACCCGTGCCGAACCCGCCGCAAGGGATGGCGGCTTTCGGCGATTGGTTCAGTGAAGTGTTCCGCCTGTGGGGCGCGCAGTGGGGCGTCTGGGTGCTGCAGGGGCTCATCGTGTTCGCGCTCTGCGTGGTGCCCGCCATCGCTGGGTATCTGTCCTGGTATATCCCCTTCATGATGCAAGTCATGGCGCATCCCTCGGCCAATCCTCCCATCGATCCCATATCGATGGTGCGCTTGATGGGAATCACATACAGCTTGATGGCGCTGGGCGGGCTGATCTTCCAATTCCTGCTGCCGGGGATGATCATCACCGCGCTCAAACAACTGCGCGGCGAAGCGATCAGCGTGGGCGATCTCTTTTCCGGCCTGCGCTACGGTGGAGTCGCCTTCCTCATCTCGCTACTCACCGGCCTGGGTGTTTTGGGCTGCTTTTTCGGCGTCTATATGCTGATGGGCATGCTAAGCCTCGCCCTGCCGCTTCTCATTGACCGCCGCCTCTCGCTGGGGCGCGCGATCAGCCTGTCTTGGGCCGCCACGACGAAAAATTTCTGGCTTTACGTGCTCTTCTTTTTTGTCATCGGCCTGCTGGTCAATATGGGCACGCTCGCCTGCTACATCGGGGTTATTGCCACCTTCGCCTTTCTGCCGCTGGCGCAGGCAGTGGCCTATGCGCGCACCTTCGGCGGCGTGCCGGACGCTATGCCCAACCTGACCGCCGGCGTGGTGCCGCCACCCTATACGCCCGGCGGGATCGCCCCCGCGCAGGCTACCGGACAATGCATTCTCTGCGGCGCGAAGCTGGCCGAGGGGGAGACCGCGTGCCCGCAGTGCGGACAGGTGCAGTAGCGTGCGGGATGCGCTCGGCTTACGCGCTGTGCTTTTCGACCTGGACGGCACGCTGCTCGAGAGCCGCATGGAAGAGGCGCTGCTGCCGCAATACTTCGCCCAATTGTCCCGGCGCATGGCCGACCGGCTGCCCGCCCCGGCGTTCATTGAGCACCTGATGACCGCCACACGGGCGATGATGGCGAATGATGGCCGCGCGACGAATGCGGACGTTTTCGCCGAGGTATTTTACGCCCATCCGGCGTTCCCGCGCGCTGAGGTCGAGCCGATCTTCGCCGACTTCTACGCGCGGGACTTTCCGTTGCTGCAAGCACACACGCGCCGTAAAGCGGAGGCCCGCGAGGTGGTGCAGCGCGCCTTTGACGCCGGGTACGACGTGGTCATCGCCACCAACCCGCTCTTCCCCACCACCGCCGTGGCGCAGCGCCTCGCCTGGGCCGGCGTGGCCGATTTCCCGTACCGCTTGGTGACGGGCTACGAATACAGCCACGCCAGCAAGCCGAACCTTCGCTACTACCGGCAAATCCTCGACGACCTGTGCCACCCCGCCGAAGCCTGTCTGGTAGTCGGCGACGAAGCGTGGGACATGGTGGCGGCGCAACTCGGCTGCCCCACCTTCCTCGTCCCAAGCAGCGCCACCAAGTCTGACGCCGACGCCTACGCGCCGACATATCACGGCACACTCCACGACGTCGCGGCGTTGCTAGCAGTCTGATGCTCGGCTAGCCGACTTCACCGCCCGCCGTTTTCATACGGGACCTCCCTGGGTAATTTCCAGGTATCGGCGAGACGTTACTCGTACAGTAACGATGCCTGGAGTTCACTGGGAGGATTTGAATGAAACGGTTATTATTGATTAGTGGGCTGGCCGTGGCTTGTTTTGCAACTACCATCGCCCACGCAGAAAAGGGTACCTTTGCCCACGCGCTACAGCATATGCGCACCCAGAAGACGACATGCACCACGCACAAAGTGAAATACCACTGGGGCACGCGCCCGGTACGGCATACCGCGACGCGCCGGTGTTACACCACCCACAAGAGCACGGTGTTTCATCTTACGCCGCGCGGGCACTACTACGCCGCGAAGCATGTGATCGTGTGTAAGCACCAAGCCGGGCGGCATCACCCCATGCGCCATCACGGGACGTATCACCGCCAGCATTAAGGGCTCACACTTATTTCTGCGCGAGCCTTAAGCTGTCACCTGGTGACAAGCTTTTATGTATACTAACTGACGACGTCCCGCGGATGAGAGGTTGTGGGGAGAGAGTCGAACGCAACGCGGTTGCTATGGTCACCACAACATCATGTCTCCGCCGAGCTGTTGCGGATGTTGCCGCGCGCGGTACAGGTGCGCGTCCGCCGTGGTGCGCGGTCCGGCGTAGGCGAAGAGTTCGCTCGCGCTCATCAGCCCATCGCCATTCGTGTCCAGCTGCGCGCGGTGGAAGGTCAACCCCTCGCGCAGATTGCGCGTAAAGAGGCTGCCGCCACCGGCGTCCAGCGACGACTCATCCGCCCCTGCTGCGGCCAGAATGGTGTAGGCAGCTCCCCGTGGGGCATGGACGACCCCCTGCGCGAAGGCCGCCGCATGACAGCTATCGAGCAACAAGAGCACATGCTGCGGCGCGGGAAAGCGCGCGAGCCAGCCCGCCAGCTCCGCATCGGTAATTTCGTGGCGATAATCGGCCGGCGAGCTATCCACCGGTTGCAGGTAGTTTACGCGCGCGCCACGGACCGCGTCTGATCCGCCGTGCCCGCTGAAATAGAAGACAAAGGCATCCTGCGCGGTAATGCAGCCGGCGATGCGTGCGACCTCCTGCGCGATGCGGCGCTTCGTCGCCTGCTGATCGATGAGCAGCGTCGTCTCTCCCGGCCACACGACGTTCAGCGCCTGCGTCAACGTCCGCGCATCCTGCGGCGGGCTATCGAGGCGCGGCCATGCCCGCTGCGTATAGTGCCCGACGCCGACCGCCAGGTAATAGACACGCCCCGCCTGCGCCGCCCCCCCATCGTACAGGCAGCACACAACAAGGCATAGCGACAGGAACACGCGCATAAATAGCTCCCCGGGCGGTAAATTTGCAACATGGGCAAGCGCCACGGGGGGAGGTCGCCACTCATAAGTATTACATGCAAACGCTCACGGTAAACCTCCGATGCCTGCGGGACAGCAGACCCGCATCGGCTTGTACACAAACTCTGTCAGACGGTGACAATAGTCCTGGAATGATCTGGGCATGATCTCCAGGCGGGTCTGGAGTCCTTAGCACTGTTTGGAAGGGTTCAAGCAAAGCGAGTCCCGCCATTCCCAGCCCTCGGGAGAGCGGGTCTCGCTTTGCTCGAGCCCTTCCAAACAGTACTGTAGCCGCATCGCCTCCGCAGTGAATCCCCAGTTTCCTCCGGCGTAGGACGCAAGAGGGGATCAAACAGAGAGACCCGTCGTCACTTACTGTCCCACCCATGCACTGGGCAGACGTGGGACGCTTGCCCATACGATAGAGCCAGTGGTCTCACATGACACCATCTATAGCAACACAACGACCGTCTATCCCGAATGACTCGCTGGCATGCAGGTTTTTTATACATTTAAGCGGCAATAATAGCCTATATTCGTGGAGGCGGCCTCTACAATGCGCCGTGAAGCAGGAGAGCGAGCCCGGACACGGAATTGTACAGTATCGCCTTGGCGCGGGTGTGTGCTGAAAGGGGACCTGGTGTATTGTCCTGGGTGCGGGTACCCGCTTGATGAAAATACGGTCACCTGCGGTGTGTGCGGTACGGACGTGCTCCGCGAACAGCCCGCGGCGCCCGCGGACGCCGCGTCGTCGGTGAGTCCCCGGCAGACGTGGATGCTCGCGCCGCCGTCGAAGCCGGTGCGACCGCGCGTCTGGGTGCTCGCGTTCGGCTTACTGCTCTCCCTCACCTTCCTGGGCCTGCTCATCGGCATACCGCTGATTATGAGCGAGTTGCGCGTTCGCAGCAGCGGACTCCCCGCGCAAAATCTGGGCTGGTGCGTTGCCGGCCTCGTGTATGGGCTCTTCTTCTCCCTCTTCCTGCTCGTCGCCTGGCTCATGCCCCGCGGCTATCTCGACCGCCCGAGTCACGGCCCGTCCCACGTGTATTGTGCCGGTGAACGCGTGATCATGAAAGACCACACCCTCACGGTCACGGCGGTCGATACGAATTTTCAATCCGGGTACGAGTTTGAAAAACCGAGTTACCTCGATGAGGTTTACGTGCTGGTCGGCATCAGCATCACCAATGATAGCGACCGCCGCATCAGTATCAATAGTATGGGCTTTCGCCTGGACGACGGGACGGACAGCGCCAATGAGGTCGTCACGCTCTCCGGGATGAGTGATCGCCTGCGCCAAGGCTATCTCGCTCCGCATGAGAGCACTACCGGTAATATCGCCTTTGTCGCCAAGCGTAAAAGCAGCAAGCTCATCCTGCATTACCGAGGCAATCTCTTCAGCGGCAGCCCCATCTCCATCGATTTGCTCCATCGGTTACGGTAAGGGCTCAGCGCAGGTGGTCGGGCCGGTAAAGGATGCTGGTGCTGGGGAAGGTGGCGAGGTAGCCGTCGCCGAGAGGCGTCTGCGTCGAATCACCCACCACCTCGCCGTTGAGGATGGCGCGCACACCCTGGCGGAGATCATTGACGCGTGACGCGGGCTGCGGTACCGGGCCATGGCCGGGGTAGACGGTGTCGAAGTGGGGCAGGAAGGCGCTGAGCCGGTCGAGACTGGCGGCGTAGTCGGCCAACGGCAGCGCGCCGGGCAGGTGCAGTAGCACGGGACCCTGCAGCACGGAATCACCGGCGAACAGCGTACGCGAGACATCGTCGAGCAGGCAGACCGCGCCGGGGGTGTGGCCCGGTACCGGGATGGAGCGCACGGTACGCCCGCCGAGGGCGAAGGCGTAATCCGTTGGCAGGGGTTGAAACGGCGGAGCGAGAGTGGCCACCCAGTCATCCGGCGAGAACCCGCGCGGGTAGGGCGAACCCAGACGTTGCAGCGCCATGCGGTGGCGCTCCACGGTATAATTTTCCTGCGCCATGGGAATGTCGGCGGGGTCGAGCAAGGCGTCGGGGAATTGCCAGTTACCGAAGACGTGATCCACATGCCCGTGGGTATTCACCACGGTGAGCGGTAAAGCGGTGAGCGTCTCCACCACGCCGCGCAGGTCGCCAATGCCCCACCCGGTATCGATGAGCAGGGCGCGGTCCGTCCCGGCGATCAGGTAGATGTTGACATGCCCCCGGTTATTGATGCGCCAAACACCGGACGACACCTCGATCACGTTGAACCAGGCCGGCGCCTCCGCTGTGGTCATAGCCGCTCCCTCCTTCGTGCATCATCGCGCGCATTATAGCACGCCCACCGACCCCGCAAGCGCGTGGGGAACGGACAACCCCGGCGGTACGCTGTTCCGGATGACGCGTGGTATAATCTTGTTGGGAGACGAAGCCATGTCGGGTGAGGAGTTGCCGGAGGCGACGGCGCGGGTGCAGTGGCACAATGCGGCGCTGGTAGTCGCGCTGACGATTTACGGGGTGATCGGCGCGCTGCAGGTGGACGCGTTTCTGCCCATGCACGGGGTCGATCTGCTCATTCACGAGATAGGCCATCCGCTCTTTGGCCTGTTTGGCAATTTTACGCTCATGGTGCTGGGTGGCACGCTCTGCCAACTTTTCTTCCCCATCGCCTTCACCGTCTACTTCGCCGTGCGCCGCCAGTATTATGCCGCTGCCGTGCTGCTCTTCTGGGTGGGGCAGAGCTGCTTCGATGTGGCCTGGTACATGCGCGATGCACGGGCGTTGGCGCTGCCGCTGGTGAGCATCGGCGGCGGCGACGGTGACGTCACCCACGACTGGAACTACCTCTTCGACCATTGGGGCGTGCTCGCACACGACCTCGACATCGCCCGCGTGGTCGCCGGCCTCGGTTGGGCCTGCTTGCTCGCACTCTGCGCCCTCGGTCTCTGGTATTCCATCAGTTGGGGCGGATCACCGGAAGAGCAGGAAGGCGCTCACACCCCAGAGTAATTATGGATAGAGGGTTCATCTACAGCAAAGCGCACGCGGGCATTCAGTCGTCCTGCTCCCTTTCCCAGGCTTGCAGCGTGGCAAAAAAGCTCGCATAATAGCACAGCGCTGAGAGGGCGAGGGGGATGAGGATGTATAGTTTAATTGAGATCGCGGACGGGATACGACAGGGTGGGGTACTCTTTCCGCAGGGGCACGACGCACAGCAGTGGGCGCGGGTGCGGAGCGAGCCGCAGTACGATGTCATGCGCGCTGAGGTAGTGGCGGCGGGGGAGGAACTGCTCGCGACGCCGCTCCGGGCGATTCCGTTTTCGTTGTTCCGCCTCTATCATGACACCGGCGCGCGCACGACCTACGAGATGGCCTACTTCGAACATCGCCGCCGTCTCACCGCCTTCACCGCCCTCTGCCTGCTCTACCCCGAAGACGCGCGCTATCGCGCGGCGCTGGAAGATGTCATCTGGGCGGTGTGTGACGAGTTCACCTGGGCCTTGCCCGCACACATGCCGGAGGGCGGGCTGGCGCTCGAACCCGCCTACCCCCAGCGCGAATGGGTCGATCTCTTCGCCGCGGAAACGGGCTTTGCGCTGGCGGAGGCCTGCAGCCTGCTCGACGGCGTGCTTGCGCCCCATGTGTTGCAGCGCGCCCGGAGTGAGGTGCGCTCACGCGTGTTGGAACCGTTTTTGCGCCACCCGGCGCAGTGGTGGCAAACCTCTACGAATAATTGGGCGGCAGTGTGCGCCGGCGCGGTGGGCGCGGCCGGGCTCTATTTGTACCGCGACGAGGCCGATCCGGTGACACGGCTCACGCCCTTCCTCGGGCGTGTGCTCGGCTGCCTGGAGTCGTTCCTGACCGGCTTTGACGACGACGGCGCATGTACTGAGGGGCTCTTATATTGGGATTACGGCTTTGGCTTCTTCACCTACTTCGCCGCGCTGCTGCACGAAGCCACGGGGGGGACGCTCGATCTCTTCGCGTTGCCCAAGGTGGAGGCCATCGCGCATTTTCAGGAGAAGGCGTTTCTTTCCGGCAATGCCATTGTGAGCTTTTCCGACAGCACGCGCAACGCGCGCTACAACCCCGGGCTGGCGCACTACCTGGCCCGGCGCTTCCCCGGCATGGCGGTGCCCGACGCGGCGTTCCGCGCGCGCTTCGACGATGACCATTGCTACCGCTTCCCCGCTGCGCTGCGCCGCTTCGCCTGGCTGGAGCCGCGCCCGGTCGCGGACGGCTTGACCGATGGCGCGTTTTTGCTGCCCGACGCGCAGTGGTGGGTGGTGCGCACGCATGCGGACGGCCATGAGATCGGCGTGGCTGCCAAAGGCGGGCGCAACGACGAATCGCACAACCATAACGACATCGGCAACGTCATCCTCGCCGTGGACGGCGAGCAACTGCTCGCCGATCTGGGCTCAGGGGAATACACCGCGACCTACTTCGGCCCGGAGCGCTACCGCTACCTCTGCAATGACTCGCGCGGGCATAGCGTGCCCCGCGTGGACGGCATGGGCCAGCGCGACGGCGGCGCGTTTCACGGTACGCTGCTGTCGCATGCCTCTACCCCCGCTGAAGACACCGTCAGTCTGGAAATCGGCACGGCGTATGAAGTGCCCAACCTGCGCTCGCTGGTGCGCACTGTGGTGTTGGATAAAACCGCCGGGGTGACGCTGCGTATCCATGACCGTTACCGCTTCGCCGCCATGCCCACCGCCGTCAGCGAACGCTTCATCGCCTTGCAGGCGCCGGCCGTCGTGGCCCCCGGCGTCTTGCGCATCACCGGTGAACACGCCGCGCTCGACGTGCGCTATGACGCCGCCACCCTCACCGCCACCGTCACGCAGGAGGGTTACAGCAACCACTCCGCCCGGCAGGAATCCGTTTGGTTCATCGACCTCGCCCCCATCACCCTGACGCCGGAGCTGGAAATCGCCGTGGAGTTTCACGTGGTGTAAGACCATAAGGGCTCAGCAAAAATCCCCTCTCCCAATGCCGGGAGAGGGGATTTTCTGTATCACCAAGTACAATGGCTATAAAAACACTTACGCCTCGGCGGGAGGGGCCGGGGCTTTGGCGGGATCGGGTACGAGGAGGAAGGTGTAGAGACCTTCCGCGACCACTTCACCATCGACGCGGCTGGTGAAGCGGACCTTGCCCGCGCGACTGCTGAGGCGTACGGCGACGACTTCCGTCAGCAACTGATCGCCGGGAGTGACTTTCCGCTTGAAACGCACCTCATCGATACCGGTGAAGAGCCCCAGCTTGCCCGCCTGCTTATCGGACGACAGCAACAAGGCGCAGCCGATCTGCGCGGCATGCTCGACGATGAGCACGCCCGGCATAATTGGGTTGCCCGGAAAATGCCCCTGAAAAAACGGCTCGTTCATGGTTACATTTTTCAAACCGACCGCGCGCACGGCCGGCTCCAATTCAAGAATACGATCGACCAGCAGAAACGGATACCGGTGCTGAATCGTGGCCATGATCTCAATAATGTCCAACAGTTGACCCTCCCATGCAATGAGTGCTAGGTCTTACTATTCGACAGGTCGGCTTACTCTCCTGTTAGTATAGCGTGCGGGACGGGGAAATATGGTGGGTTAGCAGCCACATGCCCAGGCACTCTTCTCATCGTAGAGCATGTCAAGTATACTTGTCGAGATTAGGAGCAAGCGATGAAACACTGGCGCAAATGGCTTACCTTGGTGGTAGTGGCTCTGTTTATGGGATCATTTTTCTTCGCGAACCGAGTAGCGGCCGCCGTGATCCAGACTGTCGGGAACGACACGATTCGCACACACGCTATGCTGGTCGCAACGATTACCATCGGGATCGGCGTTGTGCTTAGCCTGACAGTTGCTGTTCTACTCGCTTTCCTCAATAAAAATCGGATGGTATCGAGTACGGGTATTTTCCCTGTACTTTTTGTACTGTACGGTTGCTTCGGGATGTTATTCATGAGGGGCGGGGTCCTGCAAATTGTACTTGACCTGCAACCTCAGCGTTTATCGTTTCTTCAAGACTCCATCGCATCGCTTTTTATATCCGAGGTGTGCTATAGCTTCATGCTGTTCATCGGCATCCTCCAACTCGTCGCCATGCGCCGGGCCCGGACGGTACGCGTGTAATTAATGCAGGGTAAACCCACGGCTCTGCCGTGTAGACTTCCAGCGTTTGACAGTTCCGGGACTCGGCATGATTCTCTATGTGCGCTATCATCGTTCACAAACGGAAAGCAGAGGGATGCCTTTGCCGGTGGGCGAACAAGGGAAAAACCGGAGATGGCCGGGCTTGGGCCCAGTTCCAGACCGTGCCGTTGCCACGAGCCCAGCCTACAGTCCTGAGAAACTGTTTTAGAAGTAGGCGTAGTCGGATTGGAAGGGTTCGAGCGCAGCGAGTCCCGCCGTTCCCGACATGACACCATGCAAACTCCGCCCCGCAGGCCTTCCGCACTCGATACGCTGGTGATTTGCCAATCCATTCCCATTGTGGCAGGGGGGCTCTTGATTAAGGCGAATTTATGGCATATGTTGCCTTGCAGCTCGCAATGCGGCAACACATCTTGGAGGTCACCTATGCCACAGACCACACCGGACGTGCCGAGCAGCACGACGGAGCTGATGACCCCGCGCGCACGCGTGCGGGCGGCTATTACTTACAGCAATCCTGACCGCACGCCGATGGATTTCGGCGGCACGGCCATGAGCGTGTGCAAGGAAGAATTCCTGGTCAAACTGCGCGAGGTGTTCGGCTTCGCGTTGCCCGCTAACCGCGACGCCGACGGCACATGGGTCGATGAAGCCATCCAGCGCGAGTTGGGCGTCGATCTGCGCTTCGTGCCCTGGGGGCCGCCGCTCAGCATACTGCGCGACCTCGACCCCGCCGCCTACGCGGTCGAAACCGCCAAACGTGCGACGCGCAAGGTGGACGCCTCCATCAAGAACCCCGCTGTGCGCCATGATTTCCCGCTGGTTGACTACAGCTACGAGCAGATCAAGGCGCTGCGCCCACAGCCGATTACCTCACCGCCCGCGCACCTCGACTGGCTCATCGACACCGCCAAATCGTACCGTGCGGGGGGCTATGCGACGACGTACTGGGTCTCCGGCGGCTTCTTTGAAGCGGGCTGCAATGCGCGTGGGTATGAGCAGTTTGCCATCGACCTGCTTACCGAGCCGGAACTGGTGCAGGCGCTCTTTGACCTGTGGCTGCCGGAAAAGCTGGCGCAGGTGGAACTGCTGGTGAAGCCGCTCGCGCCCTATATTGACCTCTTCTGCTTCGGCGACGATCTCGGCCTGCAGACCGGACCCTTCCTCGCCCCTACGCTCTTCCGTGAACTGGTGAAGCCATACTATGACGAGCACTACGGCCAGGTGCACGCCGCCGCGCCCGACTCGTTTATCTTCCACCACTCCTGCGGCTCCATCTACCGCCTGCTCGATGACATCATCGCCATGGGCGTGAACGTGCTCAACCCCATTCAACCCAATGCCATGGAGATGGAAGCCGAGCGCCTGCGCGAAAAGGTGCAAGGCCGTCTCTGCCTGCACGGCGGCATCGACCTGCAAGACCTGCTCCCCTTCGGCACGCCCGATGAGGTGCGCGCGGAAGCCACCCGCCGCAAAGCCATCCTCGGCGACGGCGGCGGCTACATCTGCGCCGCCGCCCACTCGCTGCCCGAAGACGTCCCCGTGGAAAACATTCTGGCGCTGTTCGGTAAAGGGTAGTCTGAACCGTGATTGACTTGATGGAAGGATTACGGGATTAATGAGCGTAGTTTTTTCGACGCATTCATCAGCAAGTAATCCTTCCATCAGGCAAATCACGGTTCAAGATAAACCCTCACCCAATACCCCAATGCTTCGGAAATACGGTATTGGGAAAGATGGCGCGGGCTTCGCAGAGCAATTCCGGCCAAGCGGCTGGGGGATAGCGGTCGGAAAGGTGGATGAGCACCAGCGTGCCGACCTCGGCGCGGCGGGCGAGTTCGGCGGCTTGCGTGGCGGTCAGGTGATAGTTTTGCGTGGCCAGCGCCAGGTCGGCGTGCCGGTAGGTGCTTTCGCAGATCAGCACTTTGCAGTGGGCGAGGTGCGGCAGCAGGCGTGCTATGGCGGCGTCGTCGAGCCGAAAATCGGTCAGGTAGGCCACGGCGTCGCCGGACGTTTCCGTGAGCAGTGCGGCGCGTAGCGCGGCGAGCGGGTGGGGGACGCCGTCGATCTCCAACTGCGTCGCGCCGGGCGGCGGGGTCTTCACCGCCTTCAACCACGGGCCGGGGCGCAGGCCGAGTTCCGCCAGCCGGGTGGTATCTACGTTCAGCCGCGGCCCCTCACGCACGATGTAGGTGAGCGAAGGCGTTAGGTGGTCCATCTGCACGGCGGTGACGGTGTAGTCCGGCGTCCGCCAGAGCACGCCGTCGCTTGTCTCTTCGCCCTCGGGGTAGGCGGTCGCGAAGGCCTCGGCGAGTTCGAAGCGCGTGCAGGTGATCTGCTCCGGCGTCACCTCGCACACCCGCCACGTCGCCTGCTTATTGGCATACAGGTTCCAGAGAAAGCCCCGGAAGCGGTGATGGAGGATGCGCGCCGTCTCCGCTGGTCCCCAGATGCGGTTCGGCTTGCGCGTGCGGTTGTAGGTGCAGCGGAAAAAGGAGTCGAATCCGCCGATATGATCCATGTGCAGGTGCGAGAAGAACAGTGCGTCGATGCGCTGAATCTCCGCGAACGGCAGCCCGGCCAAGCACCCGTCTCCGCAATCGAAGAGCAGCCGGTCCAGCGCTTCTCCGGTATGCAGATAGAGCAGCAGCGCGTTATCGCACCCCGCCGCGCCCAGCACGTGGTACTCGATACTCATGCCCGGATGGTACGCCAAATGCGGCGCGCGGTGCGTGCATTCCGGCGGACACGGCTCGCCGGGCGGAGACCCCTGAGGGCTCAGCAAAAAATAAGTGTCCATTTTGACTTGTTCGCTTGGCCGTGCTCTGCGTTGAGCGTTTGCGCAAATATGGCTTCATATGTGCGCAAACGCTCGCCTTGATCACGACCAAGCGCCCGGCGTCAAAATTGGACACTTATTTTTGCTGAGCCCTGACACCAAAAGCCCGCGCCCCCGAACGACAGACCTTCACAGGATGCCGTCCAGGGGCGCGGGTAATGCTGAGTTAGAGCGAGGACATCTTCGCGGCGCCTTTCGGTGCGGCGGATTTGTCTTTTTTCGGTTTTTTGGTATTTTTCTTCGGAGATTTGTCGCCCATGCTGAGCCCCTTTCCCTCGCGCCATGCGCTGAGGTGTTGCGATAGATACTTTACTGTAACCCCTTTCGCTCCGCGCGACCAGCACATTGCGAAATGAATGGCAGTGAATGTCGCGTTGTTCGCACAATGATGTCGTAGCGACGAGCAGGTCGAACAGCAGGCGCAGCCCAAGGGGCGTGGACAGCACGCCTCCCGCCTTCAGCGCGGAGGCCGGCGACAGGATGCCGAAGGGATAAAAAGGGACAGACGGTATTTATTTAGAGCGTAGCCGAGCGCTCGATTAGTAAATACCGTCTGTCCCTCTTTATTGGCGGAGGTAGATGAGTTACTGCCTGTCAGTGCGGCCTGTTAGGGAGCTACGGCGCAGCGGAAGCCGTCTCCGTCCCAATGGCCGTAGGGATCATTGTTGTTGCGCGCGGCACAGCGCACGCTGGTATCGCTGAGGTAATGCCAGGAACCACCGCGCAACACACGGAAGGCGCCGCTCTCCGGTCCGGTCGGATTGCGCGACGGGGAGTCAGCGTAATACTCAGGCGCAAACCAATCCGCACACCATTCCCACACATTGCCCGCCATATCCAGCGCGCCGTAGGGGCTGGCCCCGGCGGGAAAGCTGCCCACCGGTTGGGTACCGGTCGAATTGCCGCTCTGCGCGAGCTTGTTCGGATCATAGTCATTGCCCCAGGGATACATGCGCGCGTCGGTACCGCGCGCGGCTTTTTCCCACTGCGCCTCGGTCGGCAGCGCGGCGTGCGCCCAGGCGGCGTAGGCCTGCGCGTCGAACCAGGTGACGTGCATGATGGGATGCGTATCCTGCCAGCCCCAGGAGGGCGTGTCAGTGGGGAATGCGTGCCCGGTCGCTGCACAAAACGCGCGGTATTGCTTGACCGTCACCTCATATTTATAGATCCAGTAGCCGTCGAGATAGACGGTATGCTGCGGACGTTCGCTGCCCCAGCCTTCGCTCGCCGCGCTGCCCATGCGGAATTCCCCCGCCGGCACCCTGACCATCTCCGCGCCGTCGATCGGGTTGACGCGGGTGTTGTCGGGCGGTGGCGGCGTGGTGACTGTCACCGTGGCGACCGCCGTCGTGTCGGCAGCGGCCGCGCAACACGCCACGACGTGGTACTGGCCCGCCGCGTTCGGCGCGGTGTAGCGCCCGCTCTGCGTGATCGTGCCGCCGCTCGCGCCCTCTTGCACCTTCCAGGAGACGGCGGTGTTGTCGGTATTGGCCACGACGGCGCTGAACTGTTGCGAGGCCCCTGCCATGAGCATGGCCGCGAGGGGGGAGATGTGCACGGTGGCCGTGGGCGGCGGGCTACTCGCCGACCCGCCACCGCCACAGCCGAGCATACCCGCTAGCGTGAGCAGCGCGCAGAGTAGGCACGCCGCGTGCGCGCCGGCCGTACGATACACGATCATGGTTCACTCCTTGTGAAGGCCTGCCGTACCCGCTGGGTGCAGAGAAAACAGATTATGGCCACATACTTCAGCACATCAAAGACGGCGATCAGTGTCGTCGGGATCAGAGCGTTGATCTGCTGATAGTGTTTCAGCATCTGCGCCGTCTGCGGGGATTGCGCCGTGACAAAGAGGGAAAACTCGACGACTTTGTAGGCGATCACGAGCAAAAAGAAGGCGAGAGCGCCGCGCCAGGCCCAGCGCGCCGAATGCAGTAAGGCGAATCCGAGGGCCACCTGGTAGCAGGATAACGTGAGATCGAGCAGCGTGCGCGGCGCAAGCGGGAGGACCGCGATGCCCAGCGCCACCACCTTGCCCCCGCCCCAGCAGATCTGGAGCAGGGCGATAAGCGTGACTTCCGGCAAGCAGGGCGCCGGGATGAGCGCCCGCATCACCTGTTGGATGCGGGAACTCCGCGCCTGCTGCGCCACTTCACCCGTCATCGCGGCGGACGCATGCCAGGCATGCTGCTGCCGCGTGCCGCGGTAAAGCAGTAGCGTCACGATGACGCTCGACACGCCGGTCAGCAATTCGTTCAGTACAGGCGTGTGTAGCGCGCCGAGTATGGCGTTGACCCCGGTATACCAGCAATGATTATGCAACGGTCCCGCTCCTAAAACTGGTAATACAAAAACACTGAATCGCGGCCGTTCATGAAGAGATAGACGATGAAGAGGCCGAGGGCGTAGGCGGTGGCCCAGCGCCGTTGTGGCGTAAATTTCATATCCCAGGTTTCCGGCAGCAGATTGACCGCGATGAAGCACACGATGATGAGGACCAGCAGCAGGGTGGACGGGACGATGAGTGCGGGCTCTGCACCGAAACCGAACATCTTGCCGAGCCACACACGCGCCATGGTCATATCTTGCGCGCGAAAGATGACCCAGCCGACGACCACCAGCAGGAAGGTGGACCAGCGGTGCAACAGCACCGGCAGTCGCGACGTCCACGGCTCGACGAAACGATCGAGGATGAGCAAGGCCCCGTGGTATGCGCCCCAGAGTACGAACGTCCAGTTCGCCCCGTGCCACAGGCCCCCGAGCACCATGGTCACGAACAGGTTGACGTGCGTATGCACCGGTCCGTTACGATTGCCCCCGAGCGGAATATACAGGTAATCGCGCAACCAACTGGACAAGCTGATATGCCAACGCCGCCAGAAGTCGCGGATGCCGAGCGCGCGATAGGGTGCATTGAAGTTCTGTGGAATGCGCAGTCCGAACATGTAGCCTAGCCCGACGGCCATGTCGGAATAACCGCTGAAATCGAAATAGAGCTGGAAGGTGTAGCCGAGCGCGCTCAACCACGCACCGACAAACGACAGCTCCTGGTAGGACGCCAGCATGGGATCGACGTAGCGTGCCAGCGTATCGGCGATAATAACCTTTTTCATCATGCCGATGACGAAAAAGCCGAGGCCGCGCGCCACCTGGTCCTCGCGCAGTCCGCCGTCGATGTGTTCCAGGTCCTCCTCAATCTGGCGGAAACGCACAATGGGCCCGGCGACCAGTTGCGAGAAGAGCGAGACATAGGTCAGGTATTCGAAGAGGCTGCGTGCGGGGCGCACACGCCCGGCGGCGACATCCACGATATATGAAATGGTGTGGAAGGTGTAGAAACTGATGCCGATGGGCAGCACGACGTTGAGTACGGGCAGCGCATGAATCGACGTCACGTCGCGGATGGTGTCGGCGAAGAAATTGTAGTATTTGA